>PPEA01000064.1 GCA_002967005.1 Mycobacterium talmoniae | reverse complement strand
CGCCGGGCGCAGCGCTACGCCGGCACCGATCGGCAGGTGCGGGGCCGGCTGCTGGATGTGTTGCGGGCCAACGATTCCCCGGTCACCCGCGCGGAGCTGGACGTGGCGTGGCTGGTCGACACCGCCCAGCGGGACCGGGCGTTGGATTCGCTGCTGATCGACGGGTTGGTGGAGCAGACCGCCGACGGCCGGTTCGGACTGGCCGGCGAAGGCGAGCAGACATAAAAGCACCCCTGTCGGCGCCGAAACGGGGACTTTTGCGTCTGCTCGCGCTCAGGGCGGTCAGGACAGGAATTTCTCGACCGCGGCGCGGTAGGTCTCCGGCGCCTCGTCGTGAATCAGGTGACCGGCCTCGGGAACGTGCAGATACGTTGTGCGGTATCCCGTTTCGTGCATGGTGCGCATCTGGCCCGGCGGGGTGACCGAATTGCCGGCCTCGATCAACAGCGCCGGGCAGCGCACCGCCCGCCACTGCGCCCAGTAATCGCGGGTGCCCCACTCGGCGGCAATCTCGATCCACCGCGCCGGATGCCCGTGCAGCCGCCAGCCGGTCGCGGTGCGGTCGAAGGCCTCCAGGAAATATTGGCCGGCGATCGGGCCGAACTCGGCCCGCACCTGCTCGGCGGCGCTGAACTCGACCGGCAGCGCATGCACCCACGGCTCCCACGGCCCGGTGGTGCGGCCCCGGAAATCCGGGGCCATGTCCTCCACCACCAGCGCGGTGACCAAAGCGGGACGCTGCGCCGCCAGGCACCACGCATGCAGGGCACCCATCGAATGCCCGACCAGCCGCACCGGTGTACCCAGCGCGGTCACCGCGTCGGCCAGGTCGGCGACGAAGCGTTCGGTGCTGATCGGATTCGGGTCGACGACGTCGCGCCCACGATGCCACGGCGCGTCGTAGGTGTACACGGTGCCCAGCCGGGTCAGCCACGGCAGTTGACGCGACCAGGTGCTACCCCGACCCATCAGGCCGTGCACCAAAACCAGCGGCTCGCCCCGGCCGCCGCGAGGGGTCAGCAGATCGGTTGGCATAGGTGTCCATCTTGCGTGGCCTGCCGGGTCGACGGGACGGCACGGTAACCTTAGCGCCATGCCAGTGGTGAAGATCAACGCAATCGAGGTGCCCGCGGACGCGGGCCCCGAACTGGAGAAGCGGTTCGCCAATCGCGCCCACACGGTGGAAAAATCTCCCGGCTTCCTCGGCTTTCAACTGTTGCGCCCGGTCAAGGGTGAGGACCGCTACTTCGTGGTGACCCACTGGGAGTCCGACGAGGCATTCCAGGCGTGGGCCACCGGCCGCGCCGCCCAAGCCCACGCTGGTCAGCAGGCCAACCCGGTGGCGACCGGGGCGTCCCTGCTGGAATTCGAGGTTGTGTTAGACGTTGCCCCAACCGGCGAACAGGCGTAGCCGGATCCGGATGCGACGACGTGCGGTGGCGGTGGCGGTGACGGTTGCCGCCGCGCTGACCGTCGCTCTGGCCGGTGGTTGTAGCCAGTCCCCCGTGCCGCCCGCGAACGCGCGGGACGCCGGGGTGCAGATCGACACCAAAACCCCGCCGGGTCTGCGCGCCAAGCAGACGGTGGACATGCTCAACTCGGACTGGCCGATCGGCCCGGTCGGGGTCCGCACGCTGGCCACCCCGGATATGGTGGATTCGGTGGTCACCACCATGGAGGGGCTGTGGTGGGACCGCCCGTTTACTTTCGAAAGCGTCGATATCCACGCCGGCGCGGCCACCCTGCACCTGGTGACGTCCTACGGGGCCCGGCAAGACATCGAACTGCACACCGACGACAACGGGCTGGTGGACCGCTTCGATGTCACCACCCAGACCCCGCCGGTCAAGTCGTGGCAGGATCTCGACGCCGTCTTGGGCAGGACCGGCGCCCGGTACTCGTATCAGGCCGCCAAGGTCAACGACGGTCGCTGCGAGCCGGTGGCGGGTACCAACACCGACGAATCCCTGCCGCTGGCATCAATTTTCAAGCTGTATGTGCTGTACGCGGTGGCCAACGCGGTCAAGGCCGGGACCGTGTCCTGGGACGATCAGCTGACGATCACCGAACGGGCCAAGGCGGTGGGTTCGTCCGGGCTGGAGAAACTGCCGGCCGGGGCCCACGTTTCGGTGCGCCTGGCCGCCGAGAAGATGATCGCTACCAGCGACAATATGGCCACCGACCTGCTGATCGGCAAGGTGGGCGCCCACGCCGTCGAGCAGGCGCTGGTCGCGGCCGGCCACCACGACCCGGCCAGCATGACCCCGTTCCCGACCATGTACGAACTGTTTTCGGTCGGGTGGGGCGAACCCGATCTGCGCGAGCAGTGGCAGCACGCCTCCCCGCAGGTGCGCGCCCAGCTGCTGCAGCAGGCCAATTCGGTTCCGTATCAACCGGATCCGACCCGAGCCCACATTCCGGCATCGGTGTACGGCGCGGAATGGTATGGCAGCGCGCAGGATATCTGCCGCATCCACGCCGCACTGCAAACCGGTGCGGTCGGCAAGGCCGCCCCGGTCAAACAGATCATGTCCGCCGTCCCGGGGATCGAGCTGGATCGCACCGAGTGGCCCTACATTGGCTCCAAAGCCGGTGGCCTGCCGGGTGATTTGACGTTCAGCTGGTATGCGGTCGACAAGGCGGGCCAGCCCTGGGTGGTCAGCTTCCAGCTGAACTGGGCCCGCGACCACGGTCCGCGGGTGGTCAGTTGGATGGTGCAGGTCGCCCGGCAAGCCTTCGCGCTGCTGCCCCGGCAGCACTGATATGCGTTGCTCTGCGCTGACCAGACAAAAGTGACGAGTAGCTTGCCTGGTCAGCGCAGAGTCAACGGGGTGAGTTACTCGGCGGCGTGCGCGCCGCCGGCGCTGTGCGCACCGGCCTTGGCCAGGTCCGGCTCGGCGGGCTCGGCCGGCTTGGGCCGTCCGGTGAAGGTGAACTTCGCGTCCTCACCGGCGGATTCGCCGTCCCAGTTGTCCACGTCGACGGTGACGATCTGGCCCGGGCCGACCTCCTCGAACAGGATCTTCTCGGAGAGCTGGTCCTCGATCTCACGCTGGATGGTCCGCCGCAGCGGCCGGGCCCCCAGCACCGGGTCGAACCCGCGCTTGGCCAGCAACGACTTGGCCTTGTCGGTCAGCTCCATGGCCATGTCCTTCGCCTTGAGCTGGGTGGCGACCCGACCGATCATCAGGTCGACCATCCGGATGATCTCGTCGCGCGTCAGCTGGTGGAAGACGATGATGTCGTCGATGCGGTTGAGGAACTCCGGCCGGAAGTGCTTCTTGAGCTCGTCGTTGACCTTGAGCTTCATCCGCTCGTAGTTGTTCTCCCCGCCGCCCTGGCTAAACCCGAGGCCGACCGCCTTGGAGATGTCGGAGGTGCCCAGGTTGGAGGTGAAGATCAACACGGTGTTCTTGAAGTCCACCGTGCGGCCCTGCCCGTCGGTGAGCCGACCGTCCTCCAGCACCTGCAACAGGCTGTTGTAGATCTCCTGGTGCGCCTTCTCGATCTCGTCGAACAGCACCACCGAGAACGGCTTGCGCCGCACCTTCTCGGTGAGCTGGCCGCCCTCCTCGTAGCCGACGTAGCCCGGCGGGGCGCCGAACAGCCGCGACGCGGTGAACCGGTCGTGGAACTCGCCCATGTCGATCTGGATCAGCGCGTCGTCGTCGCCGAACAGGAACTCCGCCAGCGCCTTGGACAGCTCGGTCTTCCCGACCCCGGACGGGCCGGCGAAGATGAACGAGCCGGACGGGCGCTTGGGGTCCTTCAGCCCGGCCCGGGTGCGCCGGATGGCCTTGGAGACGGCCTTGACCGCATCCTCCTGGCCGATGATCCGCTTGTGCAGCTCGTCTTCCATCCGCAGCAGCCGGGTGGTTTCGGCCTCGGTGAGCTTGAACACCGGGATCCCGGTCCAGTTGCCCAGCACCTCGGCGATCTGCTCGTCGTCGACCTCGGCGACCACGTCGAGATCACCGGAACGCCACTGCTTTTCGCGTTCGGTGCGCTGCGCGACCAGCTGCTTTTCCCGGTCCCGCAGGCTGGCGGCCTTCTCGAAGTCCTGCGCGTCGATCGCGGATTCCTTCTCCCGGCGCGCGTCGGCGATCTTCTCGTCGAACTCGCGCAGGTCCGGCGGCGCGGTCATCCGGCGGATCCGCATCCGGGCGCCGGCCTCGTCGATCAGGTCGATGGCCTTGTCCGGCAGGAAGCGGTCGTTGATGTAGCGGTCGGCCAGGGTGGCCGCGGCCGCGATGGCGCCGTCGGTGATCGACACCCGGTGGTGGGCCTCGTAGCGATCCCGCAGCCCCTTGAGGATCTCGATGGTGTGCTCCACCGTCGGCTCCCCGACCTGCACCGGCTGGAACCGGCGCTCCAGTGCGGCGTCCTTCTCGATGTACTTGCGGTACTCGTCGAGGGTGGTGGCGCCGATGGTCTGCAGCTCACCGCGGGCCAGCTTCGGCTTGAGGATCGACGCGGCGTCGATGGCGCCCTCGGCGGCGCCGGCACCGACCAGGGTGTGCAGCTCGTCGATGAACAAGATGATGTCGCCGCGGGTGTTGATCTCCTTGAGCACCTTCTTCAGGCGCTCCTCGAAGTCACCGCGGTAGCGGCTGCCCGCCACCAGCGAACCCAGGTCCAGGGTGTAGAGCTGCTTGTCCTTCAGCGTCTCGGGAACGTCGCCGTGCACGATGGCCTGCGCCAGGCCCTCCACGACGGCGGTCTTCCCGACGCCGGGCTCGCCGATCAGCACCGGGTTGTTCTTGGTGCGCCGGGAGAGCACCTGCATCACCCGCTCGATTTCCTTCTCGCGGCCGATGACCGGGTCGAGCTTGCCTTCCATCGCCGCGGCGGTGAGGTTGCGGCCGAACTGGTCGAGCACCAGCGACGTCGACGGGTTGCCCGACTCGCCGCCGCGCCCGCCGGTGCCGGCCTCGGCGGTCTCCTTGCCCTGGTAACCGCTCAGCAGCTGGATCACCTGCTGGCGCACCCGGGTCAGCTCCGCGCCCAGCTTCACCAAGACTTGGGCCGCCACACCCTCGCCCTCCCGAATCAGTCCGAGCAGAATGTGCTCGGTGCCGATGTAGTTGTGGCCGAGTTGCAGCGCCTCGCGCAGCGACAGCTCCAGCACCTTCTTGGCCCGCGGGGTGAACGGGATGTGCCCGGACGGCGCCTGCTGGCCCTGGCCGATGATCTCCTCGACCTGGCTGCGGACCCCCTCCAGGGAGATCCCCAACGACTCCAGGGACTTGGCGGCAACCCCCTCACCCTCGTGGATCAGCCCCAAGAGGATGTGCTCGGTCCCGATGTAGTTGTGGTTGAGCATCCTGGCCTCTTCCTGGGCCAAGACGACAACCCGACGCGCGCGGTCGGTAAATCTTTCGAACATCGGTGGTTACCTGCTCTCCCTCACCATCGGTACCTCGGCATCGCGTACCTGCCATCCACTGTAGTGGGCGGCCTGCCGCGGTGCGCCCTGGCTGGCAGTACAACCTGCAGCGGACCCCCGCGGACCCGGCACAGACGTAAGAGAGCAACGCCGGAAAATCGGAAAACGTTTCCCGCACCGGCTGAGTTCGCCCGGAGCGAAACGCGCTCAGGTGGCCGCGTGGAATGCGTCGATGATGTCGGCCGGGATACGACCCCGGGTGGACACATTGTGGCCGTTACGACGGGCCCATTCCCGGATCGCTGCGCTTTGCTCGCGGTCGATCGCCCCCCGGCGGCCGGTGGCCGACCGGCCGCGCCGACGCCCGCTGACCCGACGGCCGGCCTCGACCCATTTCTTCAGGTCGTTGCGAAGTTTCGTGGCATTTTTGCTCGAAAGGTCAATCTCATAGGTCACCCCGTCGAGCCCGAATTCGACCGTCTCATCGGCGGCGCCCTGACCGTCGAAATCATCGATCAAGGTGACGGTCACTTTTCTCGCCATCGGCTCACCCTCGCGTTTCTTGCTATGTACTCACTGTGCACAAGTGGCATATGAGTCCCCGCTGATTGCTGCTGCTCAATCTGCCATAGAAACGCGGCGCATTCAACACAAGCGCGACGGAGCAGTCAGTTGCCGTGCCGCCGAACAATCGGGAACAAAACCGTGTCTCTAATTGACAGGCCGGTCAAGGTCATCAACAAGCGGTCGATACCCATTCCGGTTCCGGTGCACGGCGGCATCGCATGTTCCATGGCGGCCAGGAAATCTTCGTCGAGGGCCATCGCCTCGTCGTCCCCGGCGGCCGCGGCGCGGGCCTGGGCGGCGAACCGCTCCCGCTGCACCACCGGATCGACAAGTTCGGAATATCCGGTGGCGAGTTCAACGCCGCGTAGGTAGAGATCCCATTTTTCGGTGACCCCCGGCATGCTGCGGTGCTGACGCGTCAACGGGGTTGTTTCCACCGGGAAATCCCGGACGAAGGTGGGCGCCGACAGCCGGTGGCCGACGGTGTGTTCCCAGAGTTCTTCCACCAGTTTCCCGTGCCCGTACCCACGGGCGGTCGGTATCTGCACGTCCAGCCGTTCGGCGATGGTGCGCAAGTGCTCGACCGAGGTGTCCGGGGTGATCTCCTCGCCGAGCGCGGCCGACAGTGACGGATACATTTGTATCGACGCCCATTCTCCGTCGATGTCATAGATGCTGCCGTCGGGCATCGGTAGTTGTCGGGTGCCGATCGCCTCGTCGGCGACCTGGAGAATAAGCTCGCGGGTCACTACCGCGGAATCGTCATAGGTTCCATAGGCCTGGTAGGTCTCCAACATCGAAAATTCCGGAGAATGCGTGGAATCGGCACCCTCGTTTCGGAACACCCGATTGAGTTCGAAAACCTTGTCGAACCCGCCGACAACGCAGCGTTTCAGGAACAGTTCCGGTGCGATTCGCAGGTACAGATCGGCATCCAGCGCATTGGAGTGGGTGACGAACGGGCGGGCCGCGGCGCCGCCGGCCAAGGTCTGCAACATCGGGGTCTCCACCTCGAGAAACCCGCGTCGCTCCAGGGCGTTGCGGATCGCCCGGATCACCGCGATCCGCTGGCGGGCCACCGCCCGCGCCTCCGGGCGCACAATCAAGTCCACGTAGCGTTGCCGCACCCGCGACTCTTCGCTCATGTCCTTGTGCGCCACCGGCAGCGGCCGCAGCGACTTCGACGCCATCTGCCAGGTATCGGCCAACACCGACAATTCCCCGCGCCGGGAGCTGATCACCTCGCCGTGAATAAACACGATGTCGCCCAGGTCGACGTCGCTCTTCCAGGCGTCCAGCGCCTCGGCACCGACGCTGGCCAGGCTGAGCATGGCCTGCAACTGGGTGCCGTCGCCGTCCTGCAGGGTGGCAAAGCACAGCTTGCCCGAGTTGCGGGCGAACACCACCCGGCCGGCGACGCCGACGCGGTCGCCGGTGGCGGTGTCGGCCGCCAGATCGGGGTAGGCGGCGCGGACCTCGGCCAGGGTGTGGGTGCGGGCCACCGCGACCGGGTAGGGGTCGTGGCCCTCGGCCAGCAGCCGCTCCCGCTTGGCCCGGCGGATCCGAAACTGTTCGGGAAGGGCTTCCTCGTCCTGCGACGTGTCCGGGGCATCGGCTGGGCTCACGGCCTGCCAGCTTAACGGGCTCACCGCGCCGTCTTCAGCCGGCCGCGCTGGCTGTCGCGGTTGCGTTCGAACACCAGCCGCAGGCCGTGCAGGGTCAGGTGCTGGTCGTAGTGGTCGACGGTGTGCAGTTCGGGCAGCAGCAGCGGCGCGGTGTGCCCGGTGGCCACCACCGCCACGTCGGTGCCGGTGAACCCGTCCAGTTCGCGGATGCGCCCGACCAACCCGTCGACCAGCCCGGCGAACCCGAACACCGCGCCGGCCTGCATGCATTCGACGGTGTTTTTGCCGAGCACCGAACGGGGCCGGGTCAGCTCCACCCGGCGCAGTCCCGCCGAGCGCGCCGCGGCCGCATCCGAGGACACCTGCACCCCGGGGGCGATGGCGCCGCCGAGGAATTCGCCCTTGGCCGAGACCACGTCCACGCAGATCGAGGAACCGAAGTCGATCACGATCGCGGCGGTGCCGAATTTGTGAAAGGCGGCCAGGCAGTTGACGATTCGGTCGGCGCGACCTCTTTGGGATTGTCGACCAGCAGCGGGATCCCGGTGCGCACTCCGGGTTCGATCAACACGTGCGGCACCGTGGGCCAGTACTGGTCGAGCATCAGCCGCACTTCGTGCTGGACCGACGGGACGGTGGACAGCGCCGCCGCACCGGTGAGCTGTTCGCTGTCCTCGCCGATCAGGCCGTCGATGGTCAACGCCAATTCGTCGGCGGTGATCTCGGCCTCGGTGCGGATCCGCCACTGCTGCACCACGGTGGCGTGCTCCCCGGATCCGGAGAGCAGCCCGACGACGGTGTGGGTGTTGCGGACGTCGATTGCCAGCAGCACGGCTACCGCGCGCTCATCCGCGGCGACATGAGGTCGGCAACGTCGTCGGGCACGAACGCCGGGTCGTGCCCCAAGTCGATCTGCTTGTTGTCGGCGTCGACGAACACGATCCGGGGCTCATACCTGCGCGCCTCGGCGTCGTCCATGGTCGCGTACGCGATCAGGATCACCAGATCCCCGGGATGCACCAGATGCGCTGCGGCACCGTTGATTCCGATCACACCGCTGCCCCGTTCACCGGTGATCGCGTAGGTGACCAGCCGGGCGCCGTTGTCGATGTCGACGATGGTCACCTGTTCGCCCTCCAAAAGGTCGGCGGCATCCATCAGGTCGGCGTCGATGGTCACCGAACCGACGTAGTGCAGGTCGGCCTGGGTGACGGTGGCGCGGTGGATCTTCGACTTCAGCATGGTCCGTAACATCAGTTAGCTCCGATCTCAATGGCGATGTTGTCGAGCAGCCTGGTGGTGCCGAGCCGGGCCGCGACGAGCAGCCGGGCGGGTCCGTGGGTGGGCGCGGGCCCCAATGCGTTGTCCCGCAACTGCAGATAGTCGACCTCGATGGCGGGCGCCGCGGCCAGCACCGCCCGGGCGGCGTCCAGGGCGGCGTTCCCCCCGGACGCCGCGGCGTGCGCACCGGCCAACAGCGCCGCCTTCAAGGTGGCGGCCAGGTCGCGCTGCGCCGGGTCCAGGTACCGGTTGCGGGAGCTCATCGCCAGCCCGTCGGCTTCCCGCACGATCGGCACCGGCACCACCGTCACGTCGATGTTGAGGTCGGCGACCATCTGCCGGATCAACACCAGTTGCTGATAGTCCTTCTCGCCGAAGAACACCCGGTCCGGTCGCACGATCTGCAGCAGTTTGCACACCACGGTCAGCACCCCGGCGAAGTGGGTGGGTCGGGCGGCGCCCTCCAGCTCGGCGCCCAGCGGCCCCGGCTGCACCGAGGTGCGCGGGCCGTCGGGATACATCGCCGCCGCGCTCGGGGTGAACACCACCTCGACGCCTTCGGCGCGCAGCAACGCCAGGTCCTCGTCGAGGATGCGCGGATAGGCGTCCAGGTCTTCGTCGGCGCCGAACTGCAGCGGGTTGACGAAGATGGACACCGCCACCACCGCACCCGGGACCCGTTTGGCGGCGCGCACCAACGCCAGGTGCCCGTCGTGCAGGGCGCCCATGGTGGGCACCAGCATCACCCGGCGCCCGGTGTGACGCAGCGCCCGGCTGACGTCGGTGACCTGGCTCGGGTCGGTGTACACGTTGAGTTGGCCCGCGCCGAAGGTGGGCGCCTTACTGGTCACGGTCACCGTCCCAACACCTCGAAAACGTCGGCGGCGGCGTGGGCGCGCTGCACGGTGCGCAGCGCGTTGCCGCGGTAGGC
>PPEA01000639.1 GCA_002967005.1 Mycobacterium talmoniae | reverse complement strand
GGCGACCGTCGCGCCGTCGCTGGCCGCCTTGGCGGCTGCGGTCGCCGGCATCGCGGCCTTGGACAGCGCCACGGTGCTGTTCATGAAACCGGTGAGGAAGTGCGGGATCGCGACGCTGCTTTGAATCGCGCCGACGTAGGTCGTCCACGGGGCGAGCAGGTTCGCGATGGGTTCCCCGCTCTTGTACGTGAGGCCGAACGCGCTGTACAAGTCACTCAAGATGGTATCGATCGGCGAGGTCGTCGAACTCGCGGTGGTGGACGAGGTCGTCGACGCAGACATGGACAGGCTCTGCAACGCGTTCTGCACCGCCGAAATCAGTTGGCTGGTCTGTGAGTTGCCGGCGGTGCTGGCCGCTTGGCCCACCGCGGCGGCCTGCCCGGCTTCTCCGGCGGCGTTGGTAACCGGCTGCGGCGCGGTGAACGGGGTTACCTGGGTGGCGGTCGCCGACTGGCCCGCATACCCGTACATCGCGGCGGCGTCCTGCGCCCACATTTCCCCGTAGTTCGCTTCGGTTGCCGCGATAGCCGGGGTGTTTTGCCCGAGCACATTTGTCGATAGCAGCGTCTGCAGTTGGCTGCGGTTGGTGCTGACCTCGGACGGATGCACCGTCGCTGCCAACGCGTTTTCGTAGGCGGCAGCGGCTTCTCGGGCTTGGGTCGCCGCCTGCTCGGCCTGCGCAGCGGTGGTGTTCATCCAGTCCACATACGGCGCGACCGCATCGGCCATCGACGCCGACGCCGGACCGAGCCATTCTTCGCTGCTCAATCGGGTAATGATCGACTCGTAGCCGTTCGCCGCCGAATTCAACTCGGCCGCCAGCTGGTTCCACGCTGACGCGGCGGCCGTCAACGATGACGACCCGGCGCCGGAATATATGCGCGCGGAGTTCACTTCTGGCGGTAGGGCCCCGAAATCCATTGCTGCGTCCTTTAGCCAGCCGCGGCCGCGTTGGCCGACTCGGTGGCGGCGTACGACCCGGCGCTAAGTCCCAATGTCTTGACGAAGGCCTCGTGAATCGCGGTGGCCTGAGCGCTGACCTGCTGGTAGGCCTGCGCGTGCGCGACGAACAACAGTGCGGTCAGGGCCGAAACTTCGTCGGCGGCAGCGGGTACCACGCCAGTCGTGGGCGACGCCGCGGCGGCGTTCTGGGCAGCCACTCCGGTGCCGATGCCCTGCAGGTCGCCGGCGGCGGCGGTCAACGCCTCCGGCTGCGTGTTCACGAATGACATGAATTCCTCCTCAATGACCGTTAGCGCCAATGACCTTCGCGCAGACGTTGATGTTGTGACAGTAAACGGAATCATTCGGGTTGCCTATCGCATGCATCCTTCACCGACCGGTCACGCGGCGTTCATCGCGCCCTCGCCAACGGCTCACCGTGGCCGCCCTTCGGCCTCCTCGACGTCTGTGAGCTGCTGAAATAGGCTGGTATTGGCTATTCGCGGGGAGAATTGCCGGCCCAGATCGATCACCCTTCCCACCCGGGCGGGGTAAAAATCTGGCCGCGGATAAAGTCTCCCGATGCTCGATCTGGAGGCCCGCAGTTGGCTGAATCCCACTACGTAAACGCTTATTTGGCTGCTCCGCTGTGGGTGTCGGTACCCAGGCAGGCCGATGAATCGTCACCGCCCGCACACCGGTTGTGGACGTGGCGGTTGCAGCGAACCGTTCGGACGGCTCGGTGCGCCGCGGTGGACGGGGCGCTTATCCGGCGAACGGTGGGCGGGGTATCACGGTGTTGCGGAACCCATATCGGTTGACGAACCCATCGGCGCGTCGACCAGCACCGCTCATCGGTATTCCCCGCAGCAGCGCTCGCGGCTGGTCCGCGGCGGCATCAATGGTGCTCACCCGCAGCGGTGTAACTTCCGCGCTAGTCGCCGGAGTCGCGCTGACCCAACTCGGTGGCACCGACAGCCTGCCGAGCGTTCCGGCCCGTCCCACGCTCGCCGCGGCTGAACCGCGCAGCCCCCCAGCTGGGACGGCAGACGCGGGTGTGCTGGCCGGCGGGATAACGGGTTTCGCCACCCCCGCTGCACTGCTGGGGGCTGGGGACCCCATCAAAGACTTCCCGATACCGCCACTGTTGGCGGGAGTCGAAACGAGGCGTTGAATGATCTGCTCGCTCTTGGTCAGGTTTCCCGGAAGCTGCTTGATGTAGGTCTGCAGCTTGGCCCAGATGTCTTGCAGGGACGTCGTCGACGACGACGACGTCGACGACGACGATGACGTGAGTTGCTGCAGCGCTTGCTGCGCCGAGGAGACCAGGTGCGAGGAACTGCTTTCCTGGCTGCTCTCGGCGGCTTTGGCGACCGCATCCTGTTGGAGCGCCGACCCGTCCTCGTTGCTGGTCTGCGGCGGTGTGGCGAAGGGGGTTACCGTCGTCGATGCGGCCGACGACGCGTCCGCGTAGCTGTACATCACCGCGGCATCCTGTGCCCACATTTCGGCGTAATGCGCTTCGGTGGCGGCGATGGCCGGGGTGTTTTGACCGAAGAAGTTCGTCGCGACGAGGGCGGCCAGCAGACTGCGGTTGGCCGCGATCTCCGCCGGCGGCACGGTGGCCGCGAACGCGGTTTCGTAGGCACCGACCACCGCTCGGGCGTGGGCGGCGGTCTCCTCGGCTTGGCTGGCGGTGGCGCTGAGCCACGACACATAGGGCGCGGCCGCGGACGCCATCGCCAGCGACGCCGGGCCGGTCCACACGCCAGTCGTCAGCCCCGAAACCACCGATTGGTACATGGTGGCCGCCGTGTGTAACTCGGCGGCCAGTTGGTCCCAGGCCGATGCCGCGGCCAGCAGCGGTGTCGAGCCGGCCCCGGAATACATACGCGCGGAATTGATCTCCGGCGGCAGCGCTCCGAAGTCCATTGCTCAATTCCTCCTCATGCCGGCACTCGACGAACCGGTCCCGTCGACCAGACGGTCACCGCTGCGGTCGGCATTTCCGGTCGGGGGCGACGGCGCCGACCGATCGCGCTGGCGGATGCCCGCCAGCGTCGATGACCGTGTCCATCGGTTATCGAGGAGGTTAAAGGACCACGTCGTCGGCTGCCCGCGGCCGCCGCCAGCTGATCCACCCGGTTGCGCCGCCGCTGCGAACCCGATCCAGCCGAATGCGCGACCGCCGGAAGGCGCCGCGAGCTGGTGAAACGCGCCACCGCCGTGGTGGTCTGCGGCCAGTGCGGTGCCCGGTCGGGTCATCGGAGGTGAATAAAATCTGAACGCGAGTAAACCCACGGCGTTAGCTCCAGCGGAATGCAGCGTCGAGGGTCAGCGTCCGCTCCGCCTTCGGATACCACCCCTGCGGCGCGTGCTGGCTGGTGTGCAGATAGCACTGCACCCGCACCTCCCGGCTGCCCGGAGTGAACGTCAACAGCCGACTGATCGGCAGCGTGGTCAGCGGCATGTGATGCCGGCTCAACGAGGCCACGTTGAGAAACCAGGTGCCCCAGCGCCGCTCGATGTGGGTCTTGCCGCCGTACCCGTCGTCGGGGTGGGTATGCGTGTGCCCAGCGAGCCACAGCCCGACGCGTCCCGGGTGTTCGGCAAGGAATTCCTCGAAAGCGGCTGAGTCCGGGTTACTGTCGACCCAGTACAGATACGACGCCCCCTGCGGGGTGCCTTGCTCGAAGTAGCGGTGGTAATGCTCTTCCCACTGTCCGTTTGCGCCTTTGCGCACGCCCTCCCATTCGCCGGAGGCGACCGTGGTGTTCTTCAGGACGTAGTGGTGTACCGACACGATGATCGCGTCGGGATTGTCCAGCACCATCTGCTGCCACCAGGCGAAGGTCTCCCCGCTCACCACGCCGCCCGGGTTTCCGCCGAGGGTGCCGCGGCCGACGCGTTGGGTCGGCTCATTGCGGTCACTCATCATCAAGAACAGCAGGTTCCCGACTCGGAACGAATACCGTTCCCAGGTTCCGGTCACCGGATACCGGCGAGCTGTCGGGTCGACGCCGGAGTATTCGGTGTGCTCGCCCAGCGGGTCGACCCACTTCTGCCACCACCATGCTTCCGGCTCCCCCAGGCCGCTTCGGTCGTGGTTGCCGCAGACGCTGTAGACATCCTCGCGGCGGTGGCTGCGCAGCACGGAGAATTGCCGCCTGACCTCGGCGCCCTCGGCATCGTCGGGCAGGCTGTGATGCGCCCCGGACATATCGCCCACGTCGACGGCGATGTCCCAGGGCACGGCGGGGCCGCCGTCCGCCCCGCCCGACTCGGTCTGCGTGATGGCCTCGGCGAGGCTGTGCCGACCAAAGCGCTGGTCGGTCCCCACGTGCGCATCGCCAAATGCCCACAGCCGAAACGGTGTAGATGGTGACTCGGGTGGCATAGCTCGATCAGCTCTTTCTGGTGTGTGCAGCCTCAGCCATTGCCGGACTCGGCGAGACCGCGGCGTCGACGGATCGCCCTATCCGCCTGGGCGAACCCCGTGTCGATGATCATTCCGACCGCCAGGATGACGATCATGATGGCGATCGCGGACGGCATGTCGCTCAGGTTCTGGGCGTTGTTGAGCAGCACGCCGATCGACGGCGTGTTGGCCATGACGACGAGTAGCTCCCCGGCCATGAGGCTGCGCCACGCGAAGGCCCACCCTTGTTGGAGTCCGGCGAGAACCATCGGGAGGGCGGCCGGCAGCACTAGATACCGGTAGCGCACCACGCCGTCGAGGCCCATGGTTGTCGAGGCCCGTAGCAGCAACGGTGGGATGTGGTTGACTCCGGCCGTCACCCCGTTGGCGATCGAGGGGGCTGCGCCGATCACGATCACAAACACGATCGCCGAGGTGCTGAGTCCGAAGAAGATGATGGCGAAGGGAAACCAGGCGATGGCCGGCATCGCCTGCACCGCACTGATGATCGGCCCGAATCCCACCCGCACGATCCGGTGTCGTGACACCACCACACCGAGCGCGGTACCGATCACGACCGCGATGCTGAAACCCAAGGCGGCCCTGGTCATCGTGGTTTGCAGGGCGTGCCAGAGCACCGGGGTGTGCCATTGCTGCCACAGGTTGGTGACAACGGTCGCCGGGCCGGGCAGCACCGACGACGGCTTCCAGCCGCTTAGGTACACCAACTGCCAGGCGGCTAGCACGAGGGCGATCGCCAGCAGGTTGGCGCCCACCGCCCGCAATCCGCGCCGGGCCAGGGACCGGCCGCGGGCCCGCTTTGAGTCCGCCCCGTCCGGGCCGCGGTTCAGCACGGCGGCTTCAGCGGTCATCGCAAACCCGTTGTAGCCGAGCGGTGATCATCGCGGCTACCTCCGCCATCACCGCGGTGTTGATCTGTCTGGGCCGCGCAACCGGCACGGTGAATTCGGCGACGATCCGCCCGGGCCGGTTGCTCAGCAGCACGACGCGGTCACCGAGCCGGGCCGCTTCGCGGACGTTGTGGGTAACGAACAGGACCGTCAAGTGTCGATCCTGGCAGATGCGTTCGAGTTCCCCGTGCAGCAGATCGCGGGTGATCGCATCCAGCGCCCCGAACGGCTCGTCCATCACCAGCACGTCCGCGTCTTGGGCGAGTGCCCGTGCCAGCGCGACGCGTTGGCGCATGCCGCCGGACAGCTGATGGGGGCGCTTGTCGGCGAATTCGATCAGGCCCACCGTGTCGAGTAGATCCACCGCACGTCGGCGCCGCTGCCGCTTGGGCACCCGGCGCGCCCGCAACGGAAGTTCGACGTTTTCCGCCGCGGTCAACCAGGGGAACAGCGCGGGTTCCTGAAACATCATCGCGACCCGACGACCGTCGGTATCGACCCGCCCGGAACTGGGCCGATCCAGCCCGGCAATGAGCGACAGCAAGGTGCTCTTCCCGCACCCGGACGGGCCCACCAGACAGACGAACTCGCCGACATCGACGGTCAGCGAGATGTGCTCGACCGCGACAACCGGCGAACGTCCCGCCCGGTAACTCTTGCCGACATCGCTCAACCGAACCGCGATCCCCGCGGTCGTCGGTTCTTCCACCGCAACCAATTGCGGACGTGCGATACCGGTCATTCGGGCACCTCCGGTTTGCCCGAAGCCCGCAGGACTTCGTTCAGCAAGCGGCTGTCGAAGATGCCCTGCAGGCTCAACGGTTCCAGCAGACCCAGCGCGACCGCCTTGCCCGCCTGGTCGTTCAGTGAAGCCATGTTCGGGTCGTTGGTGAACACGGTCTCCTGGAACGAGGCCGTGACGAGGTCGGGCTCCAATCCCTTGCCCAGTGCCTTGGCCAAAGCAGCATTGGCGACCTGCGCTGCGCCGTCACGATCATGGTGGATCAGGTCGTCGGCCGCGACCTGGCCGCGCAACAGTCCGCGGACCGCGTCGGGGTGAGCGTCGAGGAACTGCTGTCGCACCACCAGGACGGTGATGGTGCCCGGATCCGACCATAGCCGCGTCCCGCCCGCCTGGAGTAGCTCCACGTCGTAGGGCGCCGACACCAGCGCGCCGGCAATCTGGTTCGTCTGGAACAGCTGCAGATAGGCGGACTCGGGTGTGGTCGGTTTGATCGAGACATCCCCGCCGCCTTGGGTGTTGGTCTGGAGCCCGTGTTCGGCGAGCCAGTGACGCAGGCTCACATCCTGGGTGCCGCCGAGCGCGGGGTCGGCCACCGTCTTGCCGCGAAGGTCTTGAGCGGTGGCGATTCCCGGTTTGACGACCAGTGAGGTGCCGCCGGTCGCCGAGCCGGAGATGATCTTGATGGCGCCGCCCGACTTCTGCCAGGCGTTGACGGCCGGGTTGGGTCCGACGTAGGCGGCGTCGAGCCGTCCGGCGAGCAGGGCCGTCACTTCGTCGGTGCCTCGGCTAAACGGCTGCACACTCAGATCGACGTCCGCGCCCAGATTGCCGCTGAAGAAGCCCTTCTCGATCGCCACCAAGGCCGAGGCGTGGGTAATCCGTGTCAGATAGCCCAGCCGCAGAGTGACACCCGAGGTCTGCGAAGCCGGATTCCCGCATCCGGTCGCGGTGAGTCCCAGCACAATGCCCAAGGCCAGGGCCAGGGTTGTGGTCAGGCGGTGCGGCACATTGTCTCCCCGGGGATTTCGGCGGATGGATAGCCAGACGATTCGACGACGGCGCGCGAATTACACGCGCGCAGTCGACACCCGGCCCGGACAGCCGACACGCGGGATGCGATGCCGACCCGGCATGGCGTGAGAATCGGTCGGCATCAGTTATTCCCCACGAGGCGGTGGACGAACAGCGGACTGGTCCAGACCTGATGACCGTCGGATTGCTGTGCCCGCAAGTACGTGGCGCTGTGTCCGATCGGCAACCCAAGGTTGAGCCCGCCGGTCACCGTGACGGGCAGCGCCGCCGGATCGGCGATACGTTCCAGGCGCAGTTTCAGGTCCAGGCCGCCCATCGCGATTTCGCGACGGCCGTGGTCTATCAACTCGGCGCCAGTCACCGCCAGCTGGGCGCGCCGGTCGTCTTCGAGCACCCTGGTTTCCAGGTCGAAACGCGCGCGACGGAGGTCACCAAGCCGCAACACCAGGCCGATATCGGAGCCGTAGGTGGTGGTACGCCAGCTGGTTTGGGCGCCATCGAGGGCGAAGTGCTGCTCGGGGTGTGTTGCCGCCCACGACGCAATCTCCTCGACGGTGGTCCCGGTGATCCGCAGGCTGCCGACCCACGTCGCCCAGCGGTAGCGATCCCGGTGTCGGGCCCCGCCCCAGCGAACGCGGACCAGCGTATCGGACAGACCGACCTCCGCACCAAAGTCCCGCCGCCACACCGCTCCGCTGGTATCGAGGACCTGCAGCCGCTCCCAACCACTGGTGCCATAGAGCGCGTACTCGGCGCTCAGCTCCGCTGCGCCGGTGACGATATCATCGCCCATCCAGTGGTCACCCGAACGCAGGAGCGCTACCGCACGAGCCCCGGTCGTTGCCCAGGTGCGGCGCGCTCGCAGCGCGCGGCCGACGTCACCGGCGGTGAGTGCGGGCGTGAGCACACCGGTCACACCGCCGAACCCGCCGAAGATATTGGCGCCGGGTGCGCCGCTGCCGGGCCGACCCCGGTGCTCATCGCTGGCAGCGCTGGCACCCAGGCGTAGCCCGCGCCGCAGCGCGTCCTCGAGAAACCACGAGCTGGTCCCCCACGTGGAGTGCACTTCGATCAGCCGCTCAAGTTCCGGGTGATGCCAGTCCGGTGTCGCTCGGCGGCCGCCCACATGCGGGATCAGCAGGTACGATTCGGGGTCTTTGTCATAGGCCGCGTACAACCGGGTGATCGGCCAGGTCTCCGGGACGGGAACGCTGCTGGACATGTCCTGGTGCCATTCCAAAGACCGCGCGATCGTGGTGTCCTCGCCCAGGAAAACCACATTGTGGTCGCCGCCCGCGCCCGCCGTACCGCACCACTCGACCCCCGGGTAGCAGACAAAGCGACCGTCCTGGGATGCACGGCGGCAGGTAGCAACCACCTCCGCCCACGCCGCGTCGGTGATCTGGAAGTCGTTGGCGGTGTAGCCCAGCACATCGAGTGCACCGATGTCACGGCCGAAGGCGAGATTCCAGTCGGTGCTCTGGGTTCCGACCGTGTCGTTGGAATGCACGTGCAGGTCGGCGAAATATGCTCGCGGTGCTGGAAAGTCGGGGTTGACGTCGAGATAGCAGACCGCGGATTCGCACAGGTGCGCGTCGGACTCGACGGCGACGTCGATCCGGGCGGTCTGAGCCGGCACGACGAGGGTGGCGCTGGCCCACCCATGGTCGGGCGTGTGGGCGGTTGCCAAGGACCTCCCGTGCGCGGAGGCCCGGAGTGTCGCCGGGATATCGCGGCAGGCGTTGCCCCACCGGTCCTGCAGGTGCGCGCGCAACGCGACGTCGGGCTGCTGCCCACTGGTGAGTCGCGGTCCATGGACGACGAGACGCTGCGGCGGCCCGGGGGTTATCGCCAGCCGGCACCCACCGGCATGGGCCATCCGTGAGGTCCCCAGCGCGTCCACGAAGAGCCGGATCTCGAACTCATCCTCGACGAACGTCTGGACCCTGGTGCCGGGGCCGCCGAAACGGCGGTCGCCCAGCCGAATCTCGATGACATCGCCCGGAGATAGGAACCCGTCTACCGCGTGCACCAGGACCGACTTTTGGAAGGGACGTTCGCCGCCCTTAACGTCGTAGCGGGTCTCGAGGCGAGGTGCGGTGCCCGCATCGTCCCCCGGTGCGGCGCCGAGCCGTGTTCGGCTGATCAGGCGCGCAGAGGCGAAATCCCTCGCGCCCGGGTCGACAGTCTGCAGGTCCCAGTCCGAGTAGTAGCGAAAGCACAGTTTCAGCCATCCGCTGTCGGCGATTCCGGACCGGCCAACGGTGTAACGCAGCACCAGTTCTTCGATCGCGCCCGCGACGGCCGTGTCCGTCGAGCAGGTGAGCGTCCCGAGGAACGGCACAGCGTCGAACTCCGCGGTAATCCGGTCGCGCACGGCCGCCGTTGAGCAGTCGTGGCTGTCCAGGTGGCGCTGTGCACGCACGGACACCGCTGCGACCGGTGGCGGCGTTGGAGACATGCCAGCCATTCTGTGCCCCATCGACCTACCAGTCCAACGCATAGATATGATCGGATTAATCATTGAAAGTGAACGATCATGAACCTTCAGCAGCTCCGTTACGTGATCGCGTTGGCGGAAGTGCAGAGCTTCACCAAAGCCGCCGAGGGCCTGTTCGTCGTGCAATCGGCGTTGAGTCAGCAAGTTCGCAAGCTCGAAGACGAGCTCGGCGTCCAGCTCTTCGAACGCACGACACGGTCGGTTTCGCTGACTCCCGCCGGCGAGTCGCTGCTGCCGCTGTTCCAGCAGGTGCTCGCCGGAGTGGACCAGATCAAGATCGATGCGCAAGCGATGAGCGGCATCATTGCGGGTCGCCTCACGGTCGGCATCATGGAGGTGCCCTCCGAGAATCTGGATGTCGCCGCCCTGATGGCAACGTTTCACGCCCGCTATCCCGACGTCCGGGTGACGTTGCGCAGCGGCGGTAGCGACCTGCTCGTTAACGCCATTCGGGACCGCAAACTCGATGTCGCGATCGTCGGGTCAAACGCCGTCGCCGCTGGCCAGCTCGTCTTTATCCCGTTGTTCGTCGAGCCGCTGGTCGCGGTCTTGTCGGCTCAGCAGCCGCTGGCGACCCAGTCGTCGGTGTCGCTGCGGGAGCTGGCGGACCTTCCGTTCATCGACTTTCCGCCCGGTTACGGGCTCCGCCACGAGACGGACCGCGGATTCACCCACCTGCCGCGAGGGGTCGCCTTCGAAGTCACCCGGGTCGAGGAGGTCATCCAGTTCGCCCGCAAGAACCTCGGGGTGGCGCTGTTGCCGGAGTCCGTCGCCCGGTCGCGTGCCGACGGTGATCGGGATCTGGCCATTCTGCCGCTGCGAAATGCCGACCTGCACCGGCAGGTTCATCTGGTGACGCCGGCCGGGGCCGGGTCGGCCGCCTGCCGAGCATTCGTGCGCTGCGTCACCGAGCATGTTGGGCAGGGCACGAGGTAGCAGCGGTTTCGTTCACCGCAATTCAAACCATTGTTCGCTGCACAACATGGTCCTACCGTCGCATTCGACTGTGCCGCAGCGCTGCTGGCGCGATCATGCCAGCGAAGCCACCGCCAAGAGGACGACTCAACCTGTGAACCTGTCCAGTACGCCGACCTTGGTGTCGACGCTGCGGCCGCGCTCGGCCTGGGCCGCGATGCGGGTCGTTTCGCCGGTGGCGCTGCTCGTGGTGTGGCAGCTGGGCAGCGCGCTGGGTGTGATCCCGCAGAATGTGCTGCCGGCGCCGTCGCTGATCGCGGAGGCCGGCTGGGAGTTGCTGCGCGACGGACAGCTGGCCGACGCGCTGCGGGTATCGGGGGCCCGGGTGGCCGAGGGCCTGCTGCTGGGCGGCCTGATCGGCACCGGACTCGGTATCGCCGTGGGGCTGTCATCCTGGTTCGAAGCCGTCGCCGACCCACCGCTGCAGATGATCCGCGCGCTGCCGCACCTGGGCCTGATCCCACTGTTCATCCTGTGGTTCGGCATCGGTGAACTACCCAAGGTGCTGCTGGTGGCACTCGGCGTGATCTTTCCGCTGTACCTCAACACTTTCTCCGCAATCCGGCAGGTCGACCCGAAGCTGTTCGAAACCGCTCGGGTGCTTGGCTTCTCGTTCTTCCAGCGGCTCAGCACCATCATCATCCCCAGCGCGACGCCCCAGGTGCTGGTGGGACTGCGCCAATCATTGGCCGCGGCCTGGCTGACGCTGATCGTCGCCGAGCAGATCAACGCCGACAAGGGCGTCGGCTATTTGATCAACAACGCACGCGACTTCCTGCGCATCGACGTGATCATCTTCGGGCTGATCGTCTACGCGCTGCTCGGCATCATCACCGACGCGATCGTGCGGGTTCTGGAGCGCCGAGCAGTGAGGTACCGATCATGACCGTGACGGCCGAGCATTCCGACGTCCGCGCCACCACCGTGGCCGCGGAGCTGCGCCGGGTGCACAAGTGGTACGGCAAGCAGCACGTGCTCGACGATGTGTCGCTGCGGGTCGGCCGCGGCGAGATCATCGCGTTGCTGGGTCGCAGCGGATCGGGTAAGTCCACGGTGTTGCGGGTCCTGGCCGGGCTCTCCGGTGACCACACCGGCGACCGCGTCGTCGCGAGCCCGCCCGCGCTGGCATTTCAGGAGCCGCGGCTGTTCCCGTGGCGCACCGTGCGCACCAACGTCGGCTATGGCTTGACCCGTAGCCGGTTGCCGCGCGCCGAGGTCGTCGCCCGGGCCGAGGGGGCGCTGCGGGATGTCGGCTTAGCCGACCGCGCCGACTCCTGGCCGCTGACCTTGTCCGGCGGTCAGGCACAACGCGTTTCGCTGGCCCGCGCCCTGGTCGCCGAACCGGAACTGCTGCTGCTCGACGAACCGTTCGGTGCGCTCGACGCACTGACCCGGCTGAGCATGCACACCCTGCTTTTGCAGCTGTGGAGCCGACACGGATTCGGGGTGCTGCTGGTCACCCACGACGTCGATGAGGCGGTCGCGCTGGCCGACCGGGTGCTGGTGCTGGAGGCCGGGCGAGTCGTGCATGAACTCGACATCACCGACCCCCGGCGGCCACCGGGCGATCCGCTGGCCAGGACCGACCACTACCGCGCCGTCCTGCTCGACCAGCTCGGCGTGCGGAGCTAAGGAGATCGATGTCGCGACGACGTTATACGGCAGTTCTTTTAGCCGTCGCCGCCTTGGCGTTGCCGGGGTGTGTCTCCCGCCAGCACGGTGCCGGGCCGGCGTCGGCCCCCGCTCCGGTTCCGCTGTCGGAGCTGGCCGACCTGACGTTGAACGTGGGCGACCAGAAGAGTGTGGGCACCGAGGCGATGCTGCGCGCCGCCGGCGCGCTCAACGGGCTGCCGTACAAGGTCAGCTTCTCCACGTTTTCCTCCGGGCCGCCGATGGTCGAGGCCGCCACCGCCGGCAAGATCGACTTTTCCATCACCGGGGACACCCCGCCGATATTCGGCGCGGTCGCCAACGCCCGCATCAAGGTGGTGTCGGCCTACGACGGCGGCGGCCCCGGTGACCAGATCCTGGTGCACAACGATTCCGCGATCCAGTCCGTCGCCGATTTGCGCGGCAAGACCATCGCGCTGGCCAAGGGCAGTTCGGCGCACGCCAACGTGCTGGACCAGCTGGACAAGGTCGGTTTGAAGCCGGACGACGTCCACCTGGTGTTTCTGCAGCCCGCCGACGCGTTGTCGGGATTCCGCAACGGCCAGGTCGACGCCTGGGCGGTGTGGGATCCCTACACCGCCCAAGCCGAGCAGCAGCTGCCGGTGCGCGGACTCGTCGCGCGCAAACACAAGTATTCGTTCGGCATCGCGTCCAACCAGGCGCTGACCGACCCGAAACGCAACACCGCCCTGGCCGACTTGGTGGCGCGCTACGCGAAGGCCGCGGTGTGGGCGCGCGAGCATCCCCAGGAATGGGCCGCGCAATACGCCCAATCCGCGGGCATCGACGCCAGCGTCGCCGCGGTGGCGCAAGGCCGTACGCTGCGGCAGCCGATCCCGCTGGACGACACCGTGGTCGCGGCGGAGCAGCACCTCACCGAGCTGCTGGCGTCCTCCGGCCAGATCCAGTCCGCGCCCCAGTTCGTCAATTGGGTGGACCGCCGCTTCGATAACGCCCCGGAATCCCGCTGATCCACTACCGATAGGACGTTCGTGACCGCCAAGTTCTTCTGGTTCCTGCCCACCAACGGCGACAGCCGCTCGATCGTCGGCGCCTCCCACGCCTCGACGCACCACACCATTCCGGACGGGTACCGCGCGCCCAGCCGCCGCTACCTGGCGAGGTGGCCCGCGCGGCGGACCGCCTCGGCTACGAGGGGGTGCTGACCCCCACCGGGACCTGGTGCGAGGACGCCTGGTTGACCGCGTCGCGCTGCTGGCCGAAACCGAGCGGCTCAAGTTCCTGGTGGCGTTCCGGCCGGGGTTGGTGCCGCCGACGCTGGCGGCGCAGCAAACCGCCACCCTGCAACGGTTCTCCGAAGGCCGGGTGCTGCTCAACGTCGTCAGCGGCGGCGACGACACCGAACAGCGCCGCTTCGGCGACTGGCTCGGCCACGACGAACGCTATGCCCGCACCGCCGAGTTTCTACGGATCGTCACCTCGATCTGGACCCAGGAATCGGTGGACTTCACCGGCGAGCACTACCGCGTTCAGGACGCCCGGGTGTCCGCGCCGCCGGATCCCCTGCCGGGCATCTATTTTGGTGGCTCCTCGGCGGCCGCCTTGCCGGTCGCGGCCGAGTTCGTCGACGTCTACCTGACCTGGGGGGAGCCACCGCAGGCCGCCGCCGCCAAGATCGAGAAGGTGCGCGCCCTG
>PPEA01000638.1 GCA_002967005.1 Mycobacterium talmoniae | reverse complement strand
GTCGCGCGCTGGGGTCGGGGTCGGATTGGGGCCGCCTGGCCGCGCTCAACGAGCGCTACCCGGGCTTGACGTCCGCGAGCGAGGTGGATTTCTCCGCGCTGACCTACCCCCGCGATGCCCGAGCCGAACCCGCCGCCTGGCTTGCCGAGCACGGGTGGACCGTCGAGCAGGTCACCACCTCCCCGCAGCTGCAGACCCGCTACGGCCGGACCCCGCTCGACGTCGACGTGCAGGTCGATCGGGTGCTGCACTCGGAGTACATCACCGCCGTGCGGCGCGGTTAGCCCTTGTGCGGGATGCCGGCCACCGTGCCGCCGTCCATCACGAACTCGGTGCCGGTGGCGTAGGACGACTCGTCGCTGGCCAAGAACAACACGAAGGTGGACACCTCGACCGGGTCGGCGGCCCGGCGCAGCGGGATGGCGATCATGTCCTCGGGGACACTCTCGGTCATCGGGGTGCGGATCAGGCCGGGGTGAATCGAGTTGACCCGGATGTTGTGCGGCGCCAACTCCATGGCGACCGACTTGGTCAGCCCGCGCACCGCCCACTTCGACGCCACGTAGCCGTGCGCCCACGGGGTGCCGCGCAGCCCTTCGATGGACGAGACGTTGATGATCGAACCGCCGCCGGCGGCGATCATCGGGTCGGCGGCGACCTGCATGCCCAAGAAGGTGCCGGTCAGGTTGACGTCGAGGATCCGCTGCCATTGCGCCAGGTCGAACTGCTGCAGCAGGGCGCCGTTGACGATGCCGGCGTTGTTGACCAACACGTTGAGCGTGCCGAATTCGTCGACGGCGGTGGCGACCGCGGCCTTCCACTGGTCGGCGTCGGTGACGTCGAGGTGGACGTAGCGGGCCGCGGCCCCCAGCTCGTCGGCGAGCGCCTTGCCGTCCTCGTCGAGGATGTCGCCGATCACCACCTTGGCGCCCTCGGCCACCAGGAGGCGGGCGTGCGCGGCGCCCATGCCCCGCGCGCCACCGCTGATCAATGCAACTTTGTCGTCCACGCGTCCCATGACGGGTCAGGCTACCCCAGAACCGGCAGAACTAGAACCTGTTCCATTCTGGCCCTCGGATGCGCAGACTGGTGGTGCTTCAACTTGTTACGGTGTCGCGCGATAGGACAACGAGGGTCCGGTAAGGAGACATCATGGCGATCCGGGTGGCGCACGTCGGCACCGGCAACGTGGGTCGGCTGGCGCTGACCCAGCTGATCACCGATCCGCAGTACGAGCTGGTCGCGGTGTGCGTGTCGTCGGAGGCCAAGGTGGGCAAGGACGCCGGCGAGCTCGCCGGCCTGGAGGTCGCCACCGGGGTCACCGCGACCGATGATCTGGACGCGGTGCTGGCCGCCCGGCCCGAGTGCGTCGTCTACTGCGCGATGGGCGACACCCGCACGCCGGAGGCGATCGCGGATTGCGCACGCTTCCTGGCCGCCGGGATCAACGTCGTCGGTCCGCGCCGGTGATCCTGCAGTACCCGTGGCAGGTGATGCCCGAGAAGTACATCGCCGGGTTGGAAGACACTGCACGGCAAGGCGGGTCGAGCCTGTTCATCACCGGCGTGGACCCCGGATTCGCCAACGACCTGATCCCGTTCGCGCTGGCCGGCACCTGCCAGCGCATCGAGCAGGTGCGCTGCCTGGAGATCGCCGACTACGCCACCTATGACGGCGCGGTGGTGATGTTCGACGTGATGGGGTTCGGCAAACCGCTGGGCGAGCTGCCGATCCTGCTGCAACCGGGGGTGTTGAGCATCGCCTGGGGCACCACGATCCGCCAGCTGGCGGCCGGGCTGGGCATCGAGGTCGACGACATCACCGAACGCTACGAGCAGGAGCCGGCGCCCGAGGCGTTCGACATCGCGGCCGGCCACGTCGCCAAGGGCAGCGTGGCCGCGCTGCGGTTCGAGATCCGCGGCATGGTGGGCGGCCACCCGGCCATCGTCATCGAACACGTCACCCGGCTGCGTGAAGACCTGCGGCCGGACTGGCGGCAACCCGCGCAGCCGGGCGGATCCTACCGCGTCGAAATCGTCGGCGAGCCCTCCTATGCCGTCGACATCTGCCCCTCCAGCCGCAAGGGCGACCACAACCACGCCGCCATCGTCGCCGCGGCCGGGCGGATCGTGAACGCCATCCCCGCGGTGGTGGCGGCCCCGCCGGGCATTCGGACCACGCTGGACCTCCCGCTGGTCACCGGAAAGGGGCTGTATTCCGCCGGGTGATTGCGCGGGGTTGGTTGAGGCGCCGCGTCCAGGACGCCTCAGGGCGCGGGTATTGCGCCGAGACTGAGTTCACGGCCTTCCAGCCTGCGCTGAGGGCCTCGAGACTGGACTCACGGCGGCCAGCCTGCGCTGAGGGCATCGAGACTGCGCTCAGGGCATCGAGTCTGCGGTGAGGGTCTCGAGACTGCGCTCAGGGCATCGAGACTGCGCTCACGGCGCCGAGCCTGCGCTCAGGCCGGGATTCCTGGCGGCAACTGGGCCTCACCGCAGTCTCGACGCCAAGGATTCAGGCTCGCTGCCCTCACCGCAGACTCGCTGCCGCCACCGCAGACTCGACGGCCCCCGCCACCCGAAACACCCTCCCAACACGCCCGTTCGCTCTAGACGAGAATTGCATTTCCGATTATCGTGAACGCCGTGCAAACACAGAAGGTGCTCGCGCCCGAGGTCTCGACCTGGCCGGAGGAGAATCCGCAGCTGGTCGGCAGTCACTGCGACGCGTGCGGTGCGACCACGTGGCCCAAACAATCCCGCTGCCCGCGGTGCAGTGAACCCGGAATGTCCGAGCTGCGGCTCCCCCGCCGCGGCACCCTGGTGGCCTGGACGACGCAGGGGTTCGTGCCGAAGCTGCCGTACGCCGGCGGCGAGACCGCCGAGAGCTTCACGCCGTTCGGTGTCGGCCTGGTCCAGCTCGGCGACGTGGTCCGGGTGGAGGCGCGGCTGACCGAGCACGACCCGGCCAAGCTGCGGTTCGGTATGGACGTCGAGCTGGTCTTCGTCCCGTTTTACGTCGACGGCGACGGAACCGAAATCGTGACCTGGGCATTCCAGCCGGTCTGAGCCAAGAGCCAAGAGCCAAGCGCCAAAAGCCAAGGAGCCAAGAATGAATGACGTTGCGATTGTCGGCGTGGGCCTGCACCCGTTCGGCCGGTTCGACGGCAAACCCGCGATGGAGATGGGCGCCGAGGCGATCCAGGCCGCGCTCACCGACGCCGGCGCCAGCTGGAAGGACATCCAGTTCGGGGTCGGCGGCAGCTATGAGGTGTCCAACCCGGACGCGGTGACCCGGCTGGTGGGATTGACCGGCATTCCGTTCACCAACGTGTTCAACGCCTGCGCCACCGCGGCCAGCGCCATCCAGCTGTGCGCGGACACCATCAAGCTGGGCAAATACGACGTCGGGATCGCCGTCGGGTTGGACAAGCATCCGCGCGGCGCCTTCACCGACGACCCGGCCAAGCTGGCGCTGCCGGCCTGGTACGCCGAGAACGGGCAGTTCGTCACCACCAAGTTCTTCGGGATGAAGGCCAACCGCTACCTGCACGACCACGGCGTGTCGCAGGAGACGCTGGCCAAGGTGGCCGCCAAGAACTTCCGCAACGGCGCCTTGAACCCCAACGCGTTTCGGCGCAAGCCCATCCCCGAAGAAGACATCCTCAACGCGCCGGTGCTGAACTACCCGCTGACCCAGTACATGTTCTGCGCCCCCGACGAGGGCGCCGCGGCGGTCATCATGTGCCGCGCCGACATCGCCCACCGGTTCAGCTCCCAACCGGTGTACCTGCGGGCGGCCGAGATTCGCACCCGCCGGTTCGGCGCCTACGAGGTGCACGCCACCTCGGCGCCGCTCGACGAGGACGTCTCCCCCACCGTGTACGCCTCGCGCGCCGCGTTCGAGGCGGCCGGGCTGGGCCCCGAGGACGTCGACGTCATCCAGCTGCAGGACACCGACGCCGGCGCCGAGGTGATCCACATGGCCGAGGCCGGGTTCTGCGCCGACGGCGAACAAGAGAAGCTAGTCGCCGACGGCGCCACCGAGATCGGCGGCTCACTGCCGGTCAACACCGACGGCGGGCTGATCGCCAACGGCGAGCCGATCGGCGCCTCGGGGCTGCGCCAGGTCCACGAGCTGGTGCGCCAGCTGCGCGGCGAAGCCGGCGAGCGCCAGGTTCCGGGCACGCCGCGGGTGGGATTCGCGCAGGTCTACGGCGCGCCGGGCACCGCCTCGGCGACCATCGTCACGGTCTGAGCCGCCCGCGCGCCGGGCGGGGACACGCGGCGGTTCGGGACGACGCAAAAACGTGCGATTGGTGGTGTCCGCTGGCCACCACGGCGGGAATCTGGTACTAAACTAGAACACGTTTCAATTCGCCTTTCGTCCCGCTTAGGAGCAGGCATGCATACCCCGATCTGCGATGACCTCGGCATCGAATTTCCGATCTTCGCGTTCACCCACTGTCGCGACGTGGTCGTCGCGGTCAGCAAGGCCGGTGGCTTCGGGGTGCTCGGGGCGGTCGGCTTCACGCCCGAGCAGCTGGAGATCGAACTTAACTGGATCGACGAGAACATCGGCGATCACCCGTACGGCGTCGACATCGTCATCCCCAACAAATACGAGGGCATGGACTCCAACCTGTCCGCCGAGGAGCTGACCAAGACGTTGCAGGCGATGGTGCCCAAGGAGCACCTGGAGTTCGGCCGCAAGATCCTGGCCGACCACGGCGTCCCGGTCGAGGACAGCGCCGACAACGCGTTGCAGCTGCTGGGCTGGACCGAGGCGACCGCCACCCCGCAGGTCGAGGTGGCGCTGCGGCACCCGAAGGTCAAGCTGATCGCCAACGCGCTGGGCACCCCGCCGGCGGACATGATCAAGCACATCCACGACTCCGGCCGCAAGGTGGCCGCGCTGTGCGGGTCGCCGTCGCAGGCCCGCAAGCACGCCGACGCCGACGTCGACATCATCATCGCCCAGGGCGGTGAGGGCGGCGGACACTGCGGTGAGGTCGGCTCGATCGTGTTGTGGCCGCAGGTCGTCAAGGAGGTGGCGCCGCGCCCGGTGCTGGCCGCCGGCGGCATCGGCAGCGGCCAGCAGATCGCCGCCGCCCTGGCGCTGGGCACCCAGGGCGCCTGGACCGGTTCGCAGTGGCTGATGGTCGAGGAGGCCGAGAACACCCCGGTGCAGCAGGCGGCCTACGTCAAGGCCAGCAGCCGCGACACCGTCCGCAGCCGGTCGTTCACCGGCAAGCCGTGCCGGATGCTGCGCAACGACTGGACCGAGGCCTGGCAGACCCCGGGCAACCCGGAGCCGCTCGGGATGCCGTTGCAGTACATGGTGTCCGGGATGGCGGTGAAGGCCACGCACAAGTACCCGAACGAGACCGTCGACGTCGCGTTCAACCCGGTCGGCCAGGTCGTGGGGCAGTTCACCAAGGTGGAGAAGACCGCGTCGGTCATCGAGCGCTGGGTGCAGGAGTACCTGGAGGCGACCAGCACGCTGGACGCCCTCAACGACGCTGCGTCCGTCTGACCCGCAGCGGCGCGCCCAGGAACGGGTGCAGCGCTAACGCGTAGATCCCGAACACCGCCAGCGGCGCCAGCAGCGGCAGCCACGGCAGCGACAGCGGAAACGCGGTCCCGACCAGCCCCGCGAAGGTGAAACCCGCGGCCGCGGTCAGGGTCGGCACCGTCACGGCTCCGGTGTGCCGCAACACCAGGT
>PPEA01000637.1 GCA_002967005.1 Mycobacterium talmoniae | reverse complement strand
CCGCGTGCTGCAGCGGCCGATCTCGGTGCGGCTGTGCGGCGGCAGCTCGTGCCGGCCGTGCGCGACGGTGTCGGCGTGCTGCCCCGAGTCGGTGTGGTCGCTGCGTTCGCTCACCGTTAGGCCCCGAACAACCGGCGCCGCAGCGCGGCGGCGTTACCGAAGATGCGAATGCCCAGCACCACGATGATCGCGGTCGACAGCTGGGTGCCCACCCCGAGTTGGTCCCCGACGTAGACGATCAGCGCGGCCACCAGAACGTTGAAGACGAACGAGATCACGAAGACCTTCGGGTCGAAGATGCGCTCCAGGTAGGCCCGCAGCCCGCCGAACACCGCATCGAGCGCGGCCACCACCGCGATCGGCAGATACGGCTGGACCACCTCGGGCACGCTGGGATGGAAAACCAACCCCAACACGATGCCGACGGTCACCGCCACGATGCCGATCATCGGCGTCCACTTCCGGTCACTAGGCCCCAATCTGCTTGGCGAATTTGACATCCCGGACGGCTCCGGCGGGCAGTACCAGTCCATCACCGGAGCTGACGGCGACACCGACCCCGTAGGACATCTCCAGTAGGCGCAGACGATACAGGCCGGGGCTGCGGTCGAAAGCATCTTGCATGGCGTGTGGCGGGCCGATCGCCAGGATGGTGTAGGGGCTGCTGATCGGGATGTTGTCGACCAGGATCGCCCCGCCGGCCTGCCGGATGGTCACGTTCGGCCCGATCCGCACCCCGTCGACCGCGATCGCCTCGGCGTCGCTGGCCCACAGCGAGTTGACCACCAGCTGCAGGTCGCGGTCCAAAATGATCTGCTGGCTGCCGGCCACCCGTTGTTTGGACACGTCCGACAGGTTGCGGCTGACCCCGGGATCGGTGACGGTCACGGTCAACCCGGGGCCGATGACCTGGTTGCTGGCGCCGGCCAGGGAAAGCTGGTCGAGGCGGGCCAGCAGGTCGCGGCCCTCGGCGTCGTCGTTGAGTTGACGCCGCTGCAGCTCGTCGACCTGGGTGGACAGCGCGTTGCGCCGCCCGGCCAGGTCGTGGGTGGACGCCTCCGCCGAGCGCACACTGCCGGCCAGCACCTGCTGGGCG
>PPEA01000636.1 GCA_002967005.1 Mycobacterium talmoniae | reverse complement strand
GAGACGAGTTGGCCCTGGTGTTCCCGGATTCCGACCGGGTCCTGGCCAAACCGGCGCCGGTGATCGAGCCCGGGTGAGCGCCCGGCGGCCAGCGTGGCCTGCGGGTCAACGAACCGGTCCAGCACCCGCGCCGCCGCCGCCGAGGCCAGCGGTGTGCGCCGATAGGTGACCACGGCGACGATCAACACCAGCACCGCGATCCCGACCCCGACCCACCAGGCGTAGGTGGCGGTCCGCGCCGAGCCGGGCCAGTGCCGGGCCAGCACCAGCACCGCGACATCGATCAGGAAAACGACGGTCAGCCGCGGCCACGAGAGGTTGAGCCCCACCGCGCGTTGCGCTTTCATTTCTGTCCCGCCGATCGCCGCAGCATCTTGGCCGCGGCCAACGCGACCCCGGCCCCGATCAGCAGGACCGCAAGCCCCGCGCCGGCCACCCACACCGGCGTCATGTTGCGCTCCGGGGGCGGTGGCGGCAGTTTCAGCGGAGCCGACAGCCGTTCCGGGGGTTTCGCCGGACCGTTGGGCACATCCCAGGTCAGCGCCGCCACCGGATCGACAATGCCGTAGCCCACCTGGTTGTCCACCCCGCGGGCCGGGGGCCGGGCGGTGTGAATCAAGCGGTTCCGGATCTGGTAGGACGACAGCTCCGGGAATTTCGCCCGGACCAGCGCCGCCACCCCGGACACCAGCGCCGCCGAGAAGCTGGTGCCGCTGGGGACCAACAACGAATTGTCCGGTCCGTCAACGGCGTTCATCAGGCCGTCGTCGCGGGGGGACAGCCCCTCGATGTCGGTGCCCGGTGCGGCAAGCGACACCCACGGCCCGGCCACACTGGACTTGTCCAGCGGTGCCCCGTTGGAGTCCACCGCGCCGACGGTCAGCACGAATTCGTCGAACCAGGACGGCGTCACCACCGTCGTCACCCCGCCCCAGTCGCGGGGATCGTTGGGCCGCAACGGATCATAGACCGGGTTTTGTTTGCAGTCGCGCTTGCTGGTGTCGCCGGCCGCGGCCACGATGACCGCGTCCCGCTCCACCGCGGCGTAGCGCACCGCCGCCCCCAGGTCGGGCTGGTCGATGATGCTGCGTGCACTCATGCACATCACGTCGGAAATATTGATCACCTGAGCGCCCATGTTGGCGGCGTGCACGATTGCGCGCGCCATGGTCCGAATGCTGTCGGCCTTTTGCCGTGATTGCGGGTCGCCCTCGTCGACGAAGGGATCCTTGGGGCCGAACGCCTGGCTTGACTGACGGATCGAGATCACCTCCACGTCCGGGGGCCACTCCAGAAAACGCGTCGCCGGGCGGGCCCGGCGGGGGGTGCGCTGGGG
>PPEA01000635.1 GCA_002967005.1 Mycobacterium talmoniae | reverse complement strand
GGCATGGACTCGACGCGGGCGGATACTGGCGCCGCAGCCCGGAAACTGGGCGGGGTCGATGCATCCCTGGTGTTGCCGGCGGTGCGGGGCGCGCTGCCCGCCGACGATCCGCGCACCGTGGCCACGTTGGCCGCGGTCCGTGACCAACTCGCGGTGGAACAGTACGTCTACCGGTTCCGCCACGACCAACGCGACCTCGGCGATGCCGAAGGCGCCTTCTTGCTGTGCGGGTTCATGATGGCGCTGGCCGAACACCAACAAGGCAACGACTGGGCGGCGATCCGCTACTTCGAACGCAACCGGTCCGCCTGCGGTCCGGCCGGCTTGTTCTCCGAGGAGTACGACGTGAGCCAACGCCAGCTGCGCGGCAACCTGCCGCAGGCGTTCGTGCACGCGCTGATGTTGGAAACCGCTGCGACACTAGGTGATCCGCGGTCGTTGTCGCCTCGAGATTGACGCGGACGCGCAAAACCGCGAGGAGCGGCCGCGCTCGCGTCAATCTGGGTGCCCGAGCGTTTGGCTGCATGACTTCGCGCGTCGTCGGGTACACGCTCGGGGACGCTTTCGACGAAGTACGGGGATCTTTATGGACAATTCACGCGACCACCGACACAGGGACGAGGTCACCGCGCGGCTGCGTCGCAAAGCCGATCGGGGTCACACCGAGGAGCAGCGGCGTCGGATCCGCGCCGCGACCCGCTGCTGACCGAGGCCCGGTTTGGGCCGGGGCGGCTCGGGTACCCGTGCTGTATGACGCGATTTGGCTACACCCTGCTGACCGAACAGAGCGGGCCCAAAGACCTTGTCCGTTACGCCGTTTCTGCCGAACGACGCGGCTTCGACTTCGAAGTGTGCAGCGACCACTTCAGTCCCTGGCTCACCTCCCAAGGGCATGCGCCCAACGCCTGGACGGTGCTGGGGGCGGTCGCGCAGGCGACCGACCGGGTGGATCTGTACTCCTACGTCACCTGCCCGACCGTGCGGTATCACCCGGTGATCGTCGCGCAGCAGGCCGCCACCGTGCAGATCCTCTCCGACGGCCGGTTCACCTTGGGGTTGGGCAGCGGCGAGAACCTCAACGAGCACGTCGTCGGCCACGGCTGGCCCACCGTGCAGCGCCGTCAGGACATGCTGCGCGAGGCGATCGAAATCATCCGGGCGTTGTTCGACGGCGGCACGGTGAACTGGCGCGGCCACTACTTCCAGGTGGATTTGGCGCGGCTGTGGGACCTGCCCGAGGTGCCGGTCGGGGTGGCCGTCGCGATGGCCGGCGAGAAGGGCATCGCGAACTTCACCACCCTGTCCGATCACCTGATCGCCGTGCAGCCCGACCAGGATCTGGTGCACGGTTGGCACACCGCGCGCCAGGCGGCCGGGCTGGCCGGCAGCGGCCGGGTGGTCGGCCAGGTGCCGGTGTGCTGGATCCCGACCGCGACACCGCCGTGCACCGCGCCCATGACCAGTTCCGCTGGTTCGGCGGTGGCTGGCAGGTCAACGCGGACCTGCCGACCCCGGCCAGTTTCGCGGCCGCCACCCAGTTCATCCGGCCCGAGGACGTCGCGGACAGCATTCCGTGCGGACCCGACCTGGATGCGATCGTCGACGCGGTGCGCCCCTACTGGGAGGCCGGCTTCACCGATATTGCGCTAGTCCAGATCGGCGGGGACGCCCAGGACCTATTCTTGAAGGAAGCCGCCGAGCCGCTATTGGCGGCGCTGCGGGCCGCCTCCAAGTAGTCCCCATGACCGCGACAATCCCGACCCCGGTACAGCCGCGACGCCCATTCCCGGCGCGGCACCGCCCGCCCGGGTCGGTGCTGTATCAGCTGATCAGCACCACCGACCACAAGCTGATCGGCCAGATGTACGTGGTGACCGCGTTCGGTTTCTTCTTCACCGCCGGGCTGATGGCGCTGCTGATGCGGGCCGAACTGGCCGCGCCGGGTCTGCAGTTCCTGTCCAACGAGCAGTACAACCAGCTGTTCACCATTCACGGCACGATCATGCTGCTGCTGTATGCCACCCCGATCGTGTTCGGGTTCGCCAACCTGGTGTTGCCGCTGCAGATCGGCGCCCCGGATGTGGCGTTCCCGCGGCTGAACGCCTTCTCCTACTGGATGTTTCTGTTCGGCGGACTGATGGTGCTGGGCGGGTTCCTCACCCCCGGCGGGGCGGCGGACTTCGGCTGGACCGGCTACACCCCGCTGAGCGACTCGCTGCACTCGGCGGGCCCCGGCGCGGATCTGTGGGCGATGGGGCTGATCGTGTCCGGGCTGGGCACCATCCTGGGCGCGGTCAACATGGTCACCACGGTGATCTGCATGCGTGCCCCCGGGATGACGATGTTCCGGCTGCCGATCTTCACCTGGAACATTGTGGGCACCAGCGTGCTGATCTTCCTGGCCTTCCCGATCCTGACCGCGGCGCTGTTCGCGCTGATCGCCGACCGGCACCTGGGCGCCCACGTCTACGACGGCGCCAACGGCGGGCCGATCCTGTGGCAGCACCTGTTCTGGTTCTTCGGGCACCCCGAGGTGTACATCGTGGCGCTGCCGTTCTTCGGGATCGTCACCGAGATCATCCCGATGTTCTCCCGCAAACCGATCTTCGGCTACACCGTGCTGGTCTATTCGACCTGGGCGATCGTGTTTTTGTCCGCCTCGGTGTGGGCGCATCACATGTTCGCCACCGGCGCGGTGCTGCTGCCGTTCTTCTCGGTCATGACGTATCTGATCGCGGTGCCGACCGGGATCAAGTTCTTCAACTGGATCGGCACCATGTGGAAGGGGCAGCTGACCTTCGAGACGCCGATGCTGTTCTCGCTCGGCTTTCTGGTCACCTTCCTGCTCGGCGGGTTGACCGGGGTGCTGCTGGCCAGCCCGTCGCTGGATTTCCACGTCCATGACAGCTATTTCGTCGTCGCGCACTTCCACTACGTGCTGTTCGGCACCATCGTGTTCGCCACCTTCGCCGGCGTCTACCTGTGGTTCCCGAAGATGACCGGCCGGCTGCTGGACGAGCGGCTGGGCAAGCTGCACTTCTGGCTGACCCTGATCGGGTTTCACACCACCTTCTTGGTGCAGCACTGGCTCGGAGACGCCGGCATGCCGCGCCGCTACGCCGACTACCTGCCCACCGACGGCTTCCAACCGCTCAACGTCGTCTCCACCGTCGGGGCGGTGATTCTCGGCGTGTCGATGCTGCCGTTTATCTGGAACGTCTTCCGCAGCTACCGCTACGGCGAACCGGTGACCGTCGACGACCCGTGGGGCTACGGCAACTCGCTGGAGTGGGCGACCAGCTGCCCGCCGCCGCGGCACAACTTCACCGAACTGCCGCGGATCCGCTCCACCCGCCCGGCGTTCGAGCTGCACTATCCGCACATGGTGGCCCGGTTACGGGCCGAGGGGCACGTCGGCCGCTAGTCGCCCAACGCCGCGGCGGCGAACCGGCGCACCGCAGACTCGGCCGCGGCGGCGGCATCCGCGTGACCCGCCCGCGCCCGGGTGCCGATCCGGCCGGAAACCGGGTCGAGCGTCACCTCGGCGTAGCAGCTCACCGGT
>PPEA01000634.1 GCA_002967005.1 Mycobacterium talmoniae | reverse complement strand
CGACCTCGGCGAGCGCGGCCGCGCACCGCGCGACCTCGTCCTCGGCGTCGTTCAGGGCGGCGATGGCGGCCGCCCAGTCCCCGGTGGGCCGCCCGGTCGGGGTGAAATAGCGCCCGTATTCGGCGTCGATGCGTTCGATGAGCACCGGCTCGGTGCCGCCGGAGGTGGCGGCGTCCCCGGCGGCCACGTCAACGCGCGGGACAGCGCGTCGCAGCCGGACAGGTCGACCGCCGCGGTCGAGGCCGCCTGCAACACCCGCTGGGCGCGCCACAGGTCGGTGTCCATGGTCTCGGCCAGCATCGCCCGCACCCGGTCGTGCGCCTCATCGCCGGTCAGCTGCTCCCGGCGCGGGGCCAGCACCGTCAACTGCGTCTCGGCCTTCTTGTGGAACCGCTTGTGATAGACGAACCGGTAAGGGCCGGTGCTGATTTCGGCGGTGACCTCGGAGCCGACGTCGGCGTGGGTGGGTTTGACCTGCTTGACGTCCTTCTTGGTGGAGCGGTCCTTGGATTCCAGCAGCAGATCCAGCGCCTCGATCATCGAGGATTTGCCGATCTCGTTGTCGCCGCACACCACCACCACCCCGTGGTCGGGGAAGGCGATCTCCCGGTGCGCGATGCCGCGGTAGTTGGACAAGACCAGCCGGTGCAGTTTCATGCCGCACCCCGGTCACTGGTGAGCCGGAGCAGCAGCCCCAGCGCCGCCTGAGCGTCGTCGGCGGTGGCGGTGTCGCCGGCGCGCGCGGTGGCGACCAATTCCTCGACCGCGG
>PPEA01000633.1 GCA_002967005.1 Mycobacterium talmoniae | reverse complement strand
TGGCCGCCGAGCTGCGCGAGAGGGCGGCCGCGCCGTGGAGTGCTGCGCGCCGACTGGCCGACGCCGACGACCGCGCCCGGGTGGCCGACCGGCTGGCCGCCGGGGTGCAGGTGCTGGTCAACAACGCCGGTTTCGGCGACCTCCGGCGAATTCTGGACCGCCGACCCGGCGCTGCTGCAGGCGCAGCTGGACGTCAACGTGACCGCGGTGATGCAGCTGACCCGGGCCGCGCTGCCCGCGATGCTCGACGCCGGCGCCGCACCGTGATCAATGTGGCCAGCGTGGCCGGTGGTGCCCGGCCGGGGGTCGACGTACTCGGCGTCCAAATCGTGGGTGATCGCCTTCACCGAGGGACTGGCCAACGGGCTCAAGGGCACCGGGGTCGGCGTGCATGCGGTGTGTCCGGGGTTCGTGCACACCGAATTCCATCAACGCGCGGGAATCGACATGGCCGCCATGCCGTCGTTCCTGTGGCTCGAAGTCGACGACGTGGTCCGGGAAAGCCTGGCCGACATCGCCCGCGGCAAGGTGATTTCCATCCCGGGTGTGCAGTACAAGGCGATCACCACCGCCGGGCGGATGGTGCCGCGCACCCTGGTGCGCGCCGTCAACAACGTGATCGGGCGGGGCCGTGGCCGTACCTAACCCCCAAGACCGCGACGAGCTGGCCGAGCTGGTGCGCCGGCTGTCGGTGGTGCACGGGAAGGTCACGCTGTCGTCCGGCAAGGAGGCCGACTACTACGTCGACCTGCGCCGCGCCACCCTGCATCACCGGGCCGCGCCGCTGATCGGTCGGCTGATCCGGCAGCTCACCGACGACTGGGACTACGTGGCGGTCGGCGGCCTCACGTTGGGCGCGGACCCGGTGGCCACCGCGGTGATGCACGCGCCCGGCCGTCCGATCGACGCGTTCGTCGTCCGCAAATCGGTGAAAACCCATGGCATGCAACGTCTTATCGAAGGGTCCGAGGTGGCGGACCGTCGGGTGCTGGTGGTGGAGGACACCAGCACCACCGGCGGTTCGGTGCTGA
>PPEA01000632.1 GCA_002967005.1 Mycobacterium talmoniae | reverse complement strand
GCCACGTCGAGCACCCGATCCCCGGCGCCGATGCCGCTGGCGCTGACCAGCGCCGGGCCGATCGGGGCCATCACCTGCTCGGCCATCAGGGCGTAGTCGCCCATCGCCCACATCGCGCGGTGCAGGGACGCCGCGGTCTGCTCGGCGGCGCTCAGCGTGTCAACCGTCATCAGGAACCTCCTCAAAGCCGTCACACGGCGCTGTTCGGCGGGGGCACCCGCCGCGCCGATCTAGTAGCTATGAGAAACAGTAGACATAGGAAATAGTAGAGTCCTGCTAGCGTTCTGTGGATCGCCTGAAGGGGAGGCCAGCACGTTGACCGGCACCATGCCCACCGAAGACGAGTCGCTGGATGCGATCACCGACGCCTTGCTGACCGCGTCCCGGCTGCTGGTGGCCATCTCGGCGCACTCCATCGCCCAGCTGGACGAGACCATCACCATCCCGCAATTCCGAACCCTGGTGCTGCTGGGCAATCACGGCCCGATCAACCTGGCCACGCTGGCCGGTCTGCTGGGGGTGCAGCCGTCGGCGGCCGGGCGGATGGTCGACCGGCTGGTCGGCGCCGGGCTGATCGACCGGTTACCGCACCCGACCTCGCGACGCGAACTGCTGGCGGCGCTGACCGAACGCGGCACCGCGGTGGTTCGGGAGGTCACCAGTCAGCGGCGCGCGAGATCGCTCGCATCGTGGAACGCATGCCGGCGCGGAACGGCGGGGGCTGGTGCGGGCCCTGACGGCGTTCACCGCCGCCGGCGGGGAACCCGCAGCGCATCTCGACGGTGAGGCCTAGCCGCCGGCGCGGATCCCGATCGACCCGCTGCGGCGGCTTAGTCGACGCTGCGGCCCAGGAACGCGGCGAGCTGATCGATCGGCGGGCGACCCGGTGCGCATGGGCGTTCCTCGGCAAAGGGTTTCCCCGGTCCTCGGAAATCGGGCCGCAGCCGCTCCCGGGCGGCGGCCAGCAGATCCGTCGCCAGCTCGGGGTCGAGGTCGGTGGGCTGGCCGGTGGCGGTGGCCAGATCCCAGGCGTGGGTCAGGGCATCGGTGCTGCGCATGCCGATCACAACGCTGCCGGGAACCTGGCCGAACGGGAGCTCGAACATGGTCGTCATACCGTCTGGGCCGGCGAACGCCCGCTGCGCCGCGGCGGCGGCATTCCGGTGCGCTTGCAGCAGGTCGCCGGGCCGGGCCGGGGGCTGTTGGTAGGCGCCGGCCCGCTGCGCGACGCGCTCGTTGCCGGTGACGACGTGGTCGATGAGATCAGCGACCGTCCACTCGGTGCAGGGGGTGGGGGCGTCGAGCTGGTCGGCGGCGACGTTGCTCAGCACGGCGGCGAAGGCGTCTTGCGCACGTTGGTGGGCGTCGAGTGGGTCCATGAATCCGCCTCCTCCGCGGTCGATCCGGCTCGCCCGCAATTTCACCCCAGTTGCGGCGCCGTCGATCGGTTTTCCCGGGAATCGCCGGCCGTCCCTACACTGGCTCGGTGCGCCTCGTCTTTGCCGGCACCCCCGAACCCGCGCTGCCCGCGCTGCAGCGGCTCATCGACTCACCCCGCCACGAGGTGATCGCGGTGCTCACCCGACCCGACGCCGCCGTCGGCCGGCGCGGCAAACCGGAGCCGTCGCCGGTGGCCCGGCTGGCGCTCGAGCACGACATCCCGGTGCTGCGGCCGGCCAAACCCAACTCGGCGGAGTTCGTCGGGCAACTGTCGGCGCTGGCGCCGGAGTGCTGCGCGGTGGTGGCCTACGGCGCGCTGCTGCGCGACGGCCTGCTC
>PPEA01000631.1 GCA_002967005.1 Mycobacterium talmoniae | reverse complement strand
GCGGGGCTGGCCGCGGCGGTCGCCGAGGGCGTGGGCCAGCGCGCCACCCAGTCCGACCAGATCGGCAGCACCCGGGCCACCGGTGTTTGCTGCAGCATGAACTCGCTGACCAGGATCTGCCACGCGTGACGTCGGGATCGCGCCACGGCAGGTCGCGGCGGGCGTCCGCATACCAGCGCAGCAGTTCCTCGGCGCCGATACTCATCGGGCGCCCGCGCCGGCCACAAGGCAGAATGTCAGCCATGCCCAATTCGAACCCGATATCCGCATGGAAGGCACTCAAGGAGGGTAACGAGCGCTTCGTCGCCGGCACGCCCCAACATCCCAGCCAGAGCATCGAGTACCGGGCCAGCCTGGCCGAGGGGCAAAAGCCCACCGCCGTGGTGTTCGGCTGCGGTGATTCCCGGGTCGCCGCCGAGATCATCTTCGATCAGGGCCTGGGTGACATGTTCGTGGTCCGCACCGCCGGTCACGTCATCGACTCGGCGGTGCTGGGGTCGATCGAGTTCGCGGTGGCGGTGCTCAACGTGCCGCTGATCGTGGTGCTCGGCCATGACAGCTGCGGGGCGGTCAAGGCCACGCTGGCCGCGCTTGACGACGGGGTGCTGCCCGGCGGGTACGTGCGCGACCTGGTGGAGCGGGTGACCCCGTCGATTTTGCTGGGCCGGCGCGAGGGCCTGAGCCGGGTCGACGAGTTCGAGGCACGGCACGTCACCGAGACCGGGGCGCAGTTGCTGGCCCGGTCCAAGACGATCGCCGAGAAGGTGGCCGCCGGCACGTTGGCGATCGCCGGGGTCACCTACCACCTCGCCGACGGCCGGGCGGTGCTGCGCGACCACCTCGCAATATCGGCGACGAACCGGCCAGCTGACTCAGCCGCCGCCCGGGATCAACGGGACCTCGGCGCGCACCGACCAGCCCCGGCTGGTGGGTCCGACGTCGAGCACGCCGCCAAGCAGCTCGACGCGTTGACGCATCCCGGGTAGCCCGCGGCCGTTGCTCGGCGCCGATCGCACCGCGACGGGCGCCTCGTTGACTACGCACAACGCGGCCGTCGAGCGTGAAACCCGCAGCGTCACCGTGGCCTTGGACTTGGCCGCGTGTTTGGCGACGTTGGCCAGCGATTCCTCGGCGATGCGGTACAGCGCCAACCCCACCGCGGCCGACACCCCGTCGAACCGGCCCTCGGTCCGCAGCGTGACCGGCAGCCCGGCCTGGGCGAAGTCGTCGATCAGGCGGGGGAGATCGGCGATCCCGGGTTGCGGGGCGATCTCCGCCGGACCCGCCTGCAGCAGCCCGATGGTGCGGCGGATATCGGCCATCGCCTGCCGCCCCAACCGCTCGGCGTCGGCCAGCGCATCGACCGCGTCGTCGATGTCGCGGTCCTCCTGCAGTGCGCGGCGCGCCCCGGTGATGTGCAACAGCGTGATCGACAGGGAATGCGCGATGACGTCATGCACCTCGCGGGTGATCCGCTGGCGCTCCTCCGCGGCGGCGTGCTCAGCGGAATAGGCCTGCGTTTTTTGCTGCTCGATCAGCAGTTGGCGCTGGGTTCGCATCAGATAGCCCACCAGCCAGCCCAGGGCGACAAAGCACAGGTACAGCGCCACCTCGTTGAGCCGGTGCGCCGCGGACGCCGCCAGCAGCAGCGCCGCCGCCGATCCGAGGGCAAGCACCCCGAGCACCACCTCGGCCAGCGATCCGACCACCATCACCATCAGCACCAGAATCAGCGGCGCGAAGCCGCTCACCACCGGTGTCCTGGTCGCGAACAGCAGGATCGCGGTGGCCACCCACGCCGTCACCCAGACCAACGCCGGACCGAGCTTTACCCCCGGCACCAAGAACAGCAGCAGCGGCGAGACGGCCACCAGCGTCGCCACCGTCGCGGCCGGCAGGTCGGCTTCGGGGCGCTGCAGGATCGCGCCGACCATGATCAGCGCCATGCCGGCGTAGATCAGCACCACCCACGACCAGGTGTACCCGGCCGGGACAAGTTCGCCGCGTCGCCGGAGCCGGCTGCGCAGGTACTCGGCCGCCACCTGCAGCATTAACCCATTCTAGGAGGGATTGACCCGGTCGGCTCCTGCCGTGGTCGGAGGCGCCTCCGACCGGAGTAGGAGGCCCAAAACCGTACCGCGGCACGATGCCGCACGGGTAAGCGTCCGCTAACGTCGGCGGTGTGACATGGTCACAACTGCACCAGCGGATGGCATTCATGTCCGACCTGATCGAGAAGGCCGCCGAAGATCCGGACGCGGCATGGGATTTCGGCCGCACCCGACCCGAGGTCGAGCAGTTGTTCGGCGGCGAAGAGGGTCTGCTGCTGTCGCTGGAGGAGCGCTGGCTGACGCTGCTGACCGCGCAGCTGGATCGGCCCGAATTCGACGGAATCCCCGCCGCCCAAGCCTATGCCGACCTCGCCGCGCGCCACTGCGGGCTGCGTGGGCTGCTGGACGTGGCCGCACGGCGCGCGGGCCGAGCCCGGTCCCTGCAGCGCGACGAGCACTGGATCGTCGAGGTCTACGGCGGGGTGGCCGGACGAAATATGCCGAAGCCGTCGCGGATGCCGCCCGAGGAGGTCACCTACCGGGACTGGTCACAGCAACACCAGCGGATGATCGTGATGGCCGAGCTGATCCGGCGGGCCGCCGAGAACCCGGACGCGGCTTTGGATTTCGGTTGCGCCCTGCCCGCGGTCCAGCGGCTGTTCGGTGGTCCGGAGGGCCTGCTGCTGTCGCTGGAGCAGCGGTGGGTGACGCTGCTGGCGGCAAAACTGGACCAGGCCGACTTCGAGGAAGTGCCCGCCGAACAAGCCCGGGTCGACCTCGCCGCGCACGAGCAGGGGCTGCGGGCACTGCTGGACGCGGCGGCGCGCCGTTCGGAGCGGGTGCGGTCGGTGGAGCGCGACGACGAGTGGATCGTCGAGGTGTACGGCGGTCAGGCCGGTGCGGCACTAGCCCGCTGATCTCAGATCCCGGGTCGCGGCGTGACGATGCCGTGGTCGTAGGCGTAGACGATGGCTGCCGCCCGGTCGCGCAGATCGAGCTTGACGAAGATGCGCCCGATGTGGCTTTTCACCGTCACCTCCGAAATGCAGAGCTCGTCGGCGATTTCGGTGTTGGACCGGCCCTGGCCGATCAGCGTCAGCACGTCGCGCTCGCGGGCGGTCAGCTCGGCGACGGTGTCGGCGCGGCGCTCGACGGCGACCTGCCGGTAGGTGTTGAGCACCCGGGCGGTGACCGCCGGATCGAGGTAGCTGTCGCCGCCGGCGACGGCGCGCACCGCGCGGATCAGCTCCTCGGCCGAGGAGTCCTTGAGCACGAATCCCGACGCCCCGGCCCGCAGCGCCCCGGACAGCAGCTCGTCCTCGTTGAACGTGGTCAGCGCCAGCACCGGCGGTGAACCCGGCGCGGCACCAAGTCGGCGGGTGGCTTCGATCCCGTCGACCCGCTTCATCCGCAAATCCATCACCACCACGTCGGGGTGGTGCTCGGCGACCGCCGCGGGCACCTCGTCGCCGTCGGCGCATTCGGCGACGATGACGAACCCGTCCTTGCGGCGCAGGATCCGGCGCAGCCCGGAGCGGACCAGGTCCTGGTCGTCGACCAGCAGCACGGAGATCTCGGGGCCACTCATGCCAGCGGACACCGCCAGGGTCGCGGGGTCGGATCGGTCAACGGGATCTCGGCCCGCACCGACCACCCTTGGGCGCACGGCCCGGCGTCGATGACGCCGCCGAGCAACTCGACCCGTTGGCGCATCCCGGCCAGGCCGCGGCCGCCCCGTGACACCGCGGCCACCGCGACCGGCATCTCGTTGACGATCACCAGCCGCGCGGTGGGCGGTGAAACCGCCAGCTCCACCGTCGCTTTGGAGTCCGGCGCGTGCTTGGCGATATTGGCCAGCGACTCCTGGGTGATGCGGTACAGCGCCAACCCCACGGCCGCCGAGACGTGGTCACTGGACCCGTCGGCGTGCAGCACGACCCGGAGCCCGGCCTGCAGATAATCCTCGATCAAATCGCCGATGTCGGCGATGCCGGGTTCCGGCGCGGTGCCGGCCGGGCCGTCCTCCAGCAGCCCGACGGTGCGCCGGATATCGGCCATCGCCTGGCGGCCCAACCGTTCGGCATCGGTCAGCGCGTCGACCGCGTCGTCGACGTCGCGGTCCTGCTGCAGCGCATGCCGCGCCCCGGTGACATGCAGCAGCGTGATCGACAGCGAATGCGCGATGACGTCGTGCACCTCGCGGGCGATGCGCCGCCGCTCGTCGGCCGCCGCGTGCTCGGCCAAATCGGCCTGCATCTCCTGCTGTTTGACCACCAACCCGGCCTGGATGCGGGTCAAAATCCCCATCAGCCAACCCGTCCCGGCCATGCCCAGATACAGCGGGAGCGCGTCGAGCCGGTGGGTCGACCACGCCAGCACCAGCAGCGCCAGCGCCGATCCCAGCGCCAGCACCCCGGAAACCGGTGGGGCCAGCGCCGCGAACGACCCCAGCGCCACCACCAGCAACGCCGGGGCGAGATCACCGTCGACCGGGGTCGACGTCGCGAAGAGCAGGATGATGGCCGCCGCGTACGAGCTGGCCCACGTCACGCCGGGCAGAAACTTGACCCCGGCCACAAAGAACAGCAGCAGCGGTGCCAACGCCAGCAGCGCCGCCGCCGTCGCCGCGGGCAGATCCGCCCGCGGGCGTTGCAGCGCCGAACCGATCAGGCTCAACACCATCGCGCCGTCGACCAGCAGAATAAATGACCAGGAGTAGCCGGGCGGGATGAGCGCACCGCGGCGCCGGAACCGCTCACCCACGAAGTCGGCCGCCGCACCCAACATCGGCTCATCGTAGAAGGGATCGCCGCCGCGTACATCGTGCTTGGGGTGGACAAGCACTCCGACCGCAGTAGGACGCGCAAAACCGAACCGCGGCACGATGCCGTGCCGGCCGCCGATTCGTAGCGTCGACTGGCATGACCTGGACGCAACTGCATGAGCGGATGGCCTTCATGGCCGACCTGATCGACAAGGCCGCCAAAGATCTCGAGGCGGCACTGAATTTCAACGGCAATATGCCCGACGTCGAGCGGCTGTTCGGCAGCGAGGAAGGCCTGCTGCTGTCGCTGCAGCAGCGCTGGATGACGGCGTTGACCGCCAAGCTCGATCAAGCCCACCACGCCGGGGTGCCCGCCGCGCAGGCCAGGGCGGAGCTGGCCGCCCAGCAGCCGGGGCTGCGCGCGCTGCTGGATGCGGCGATGCAGCGCTCGGTGCGGATCCGGGCGCTGCAGCACCAGGAGTCACGGATCGATGGACTCTTCGATGGCATGCCGATCTCGCTGCGGACCATTGCCTGAGCTGCTGGCCGGCGCGCGCGGTTCACCCAGCGG
>PPEA01000630.1 GCA_002967005.1 Mycobacterium talmoniae | reverse complement strand
CGGCACGGACTCGGCGAACACGCCGCCGGTCCGGTCAAGCAGCAGCGGGCGCGCCGCCCGCATCGCCTCGGCGACGCGGCGTCCATCGCTCAACGCCAACTCGGGGACCAGATACCCCGACAGCGGGTGATCGTCGCCGACGTCGTAGCGGGTATCCGAGCCGGCCAGCAGCCGCGCCAAATGCGCTGCGGTGTCCGGGTTTTGCGTGAGTTCACCGAACAGTGCACGCAGCGCGGCCACCTCGGGGCCGGGGGCCATCAGCGCGGTCTGGGACATCGAGTGCATCATGACGCGCTCGCCGACCGGATACCGCTCGCGCTGGTAGCTGTCCAGCAATCCGGTTGGCGCCCAGCCGTTCACCGCCGCGGCGAGCTTCCAGCCGAGGTTGACCGCATCCTGCAACCCCAGGTTGAGGCCGGGCCCGCCGATCGGGGAGTGCACGTGGGCGGCGTCGCCGACCAGGAACACGTTGCCGTCGCGGTAACGGTCGGCCTGGCGGGTGTTTTGGCCGTTGATCCGGCGCAGCGCGTGCGGACCATCTCCGCGGGGCGGTTCCACCGGCAAGTCGACGCCCAGCACCCGGCGCAGGCTCTTCCGCAGTTCCTCCACCGTCATCGGCGTGTCGTCGCAGACCGATTCGTCGCCGAACTCGATCGTTCCGATGAGCGGTCGGCCGGGTTCCAGTTCGGCGACAACGACACCGCCGCGGTCCACTCGGTTGTGCCCGAACGGGATTCGACCGCCGCCGGGAAGTGCGATACCGCCGTCGTCGGCGCGCAGCTGGGCAGGCAGGTGGACGTGGGCGATCCTCAGCACCATCGGGGCGGTGAATCCGGGGAATCCGATGCCGGCGGATTTGCGGACCAGGCTGCGACCCCCGTCGGCGCCGACCAGGTATCGGGTACGCAGCGGGTAGGGCCCGTCGGGGCCGGTGACGATGAGATCCACGCCGCCGTCGCGCTGGGTCACCTCGGTCAGCCCGTGGCCCCACCGGATTTCCGCGCCCAGGCCGCGGGCCCAGGCTTCCAGGTGGCGCACCAGCCGTGGCTGCGGGATCAGCATCCTGCGCATCGGATTGTCCGGCACGCCGTCCAACGGCAGCGGAATCCCGCTGAAGGCAGCGAACGCGGCTGGCGGCGGCCCGGGCGGGCCACCCAACTCGTGGTAGAGCCCGCGCATGTCGAGCACCCGAACCACCTGCCCGACAAGGCCGTTGGCTTTGGGCTCGGCGCTGGGCTCGGGAAGCGCGTCCAGCACGATCGGGCGCACGCCGGCCAGCGCGAGTTCGCCGGCGGTCATCAGTCCGTTGGGACCGGCGCCGGAGACGACAATCTCGACCGCGTTTTCACCCATGGCGGTGACCTTTCACGAGGTGGTTGAGCCGGTAACCGGCGCTGGGAGGCCCGCCGCCACCGCGGCGAAACCGCGGCGCAGCAAGGTGGTGATGTGCACCGGCGGGTCGGCGTGCACGTAGTTGTCGAGCGCGGCCTCGGCGACCGCCCGGATCACCCCGACGACCAGGCGGGGGTACATGTCCCGGTCGGGATCGGTGCCGGTGCGCGCGGCGATGGCCTCGACCCAGTCGGCGAAGACTTCCTTCGACACGGCCGCGCGCGCCTCGGGAGTCAGCAGCAGCTTGCGCACCTCCCCCAGCTGCTCCGGGCTCGGCACGGTCGCGGCCGCCCCGTCGTCCTCCAGCGGCGCCAGCACCGCCGCGGTGATCGCCGCCCACAGTGGCTCGTCGGAGGGCCGGGCCCGCAGCGCGTCGAGGCTGCGCCGCACCCGTTCCACCTGCCGGTAGGCCAACGCGTCGTATTTGCCGGTGAAGTAGTTGCTGAACGTCCGTAGCGAGACCCCCGCGCGGGCGGCGATGTCGTCGCGGGTGACGTTGTCCAGCCCGCGCTCGAACGCCAACTCCAGCGCGGCGTCGCTGAGGGCTTTACGGGTATCGAGCTTTTTGCGCTCGCGTAAACCGGCCACCCAGCCAGCATAGGCTCGGATTGCCCACTGGGCAATATTGCCTAGTAGGCATGGTTATGTGGGCTGCACGGGCACCTTGGCGGCGATCTGGTTGGCGATGTTGACCGCGGTGTCGGCGGGGTCGGCGCTGCAGGTGTTGACGTCGACGACGACGTTGTTCCGCACGGTCAGGGCCCGCCCGCAGGCCCAGCCGGGGGCGCCGGCGTTCTCTTGGGTCGCGACCACGCTGAGCACGCCCTTGTCGTTGGTCACCGGCCCGGCCTCCCACTCCGAGCCGGACTGGATGTGGGTGTACAGGTCGCAGGTCGGCCACTGCTTGGCGGAGGCGTCGTAGAAGGCGGCGGCTTGCTTGGCCGACGGAAACAGCACCACGGCCTGCTCGACGAAGTGGGTGAAGTTGTCGCCCTCCTGCAGGGTCTGATCCCGCATGGCGGAAAAACCGCTGTCGGCATAGACCTGGGCCTGCGCCGCGCCGTCGATCGGCAGACACTCCCGGGGTTGCATCGTGTCGCTGTCGTCGGACATCGCATTGTGATACCTGGTGACGGCCATCTCGGTGGCCCCCATGACGGCGTTGACCTGCTCCGGGGTGAGCAACAGCCCCTTCAGCGCCTTCTCGACAACCGGCGGCGGAGCCTTGGTCGTCGTGGTCGATGTGGTGGTCGTCGTGGCGCTCTTGTGGTTACCGCTGTGGCAGCCAGGAGCCAATAGGCTCACGCCCGCAACGACGAGCACGGCCGTCAAACGACGCATGTGTTCATTCCAAGCCTCGCCCTAACCCCCGACCGGTCGGTGCACAGCTATCCCTACAGCGTTGCCGGCCAGGACTCGCGTGTGCTGAGCGTAAGTGACACCGGGCGAGTAATGCGACGTATTTAGCCGATTCTTGGCCTGCCCGTGATCTTGTATCAACGCCGGATGGGTTGCTGTGCGACCACACTGGCCGTCGGTGCCCCCAGTCGGACTCGAACCGACACTGGGCGGATTTTAAGTCCGCTGCCTCTGCCAATTGGGCTATGGGGGCTTGCGGCGAATCTAGCGTGACGGCGGCAGCGGCCCCCGACCGGGACTACGCGGCAGGTGGCCTCGGCACGCGGCATTGATTCCGCGGAAGGGGAATTGGGCGAGCTGCTGGTGCTACAGGTGGTTGGGGCAGTACGCGTTCGCCGAGATGGCGGTGAACTTCGCGGCGCTCTCCATGGTGAAGCCGGGGTTGGTGCTGCGCACCGCGTTCACGGTGTCGAGGGGGGTGAGTCCGCCGTCCATCAACTTGCATACCGCCTGGCCGGCCGCGATGGCCTGCCCGGCGCCGCGGTGGCTGAGGCCCGCCTGGTCGAGCGCGGCAAGAAACGCCGCGTCGTCGCCGGTCGTGTCGGCATGCGCGGGAACGGCGAGGCCCACCATTGCGGCGGCGCTTACCAGGAGGAGTAGGCGCTTCATGCAGGTCATTCTGGTCAGGGCCCGTTAAATCCGTGTTACCTGACTTTTACCGTCGTTCACTGGCTTGTTAAATCCATGTGACGGACCCCCGTGTCCACCGGGGACAGGGGCCGCGTTTTGGGTCCTTGAGCTGGCTACATGTGTTCGGGGCAGTAGGACGTCGCGGAGATGACCGCAAACTTGGCGGCGTGCTCGGTGGTGAATCCGGGGTTGGTGCTTTGGACCGCCACCACGGTGTCCATCGGCGACAGGCCAGCGTCCATCAATTTGCACACGGCATGTCCGGCCACGATGGCCTGGTTCGCGCCGCGGTGGGACAGTCCCGCCCCGGAAAGTGCGCCAAGGAATTCCGCGTCGCTGCCGGATTCGTCGGCGTGCGCCGGCGCTGCGAGGCCGACCAGCGCGGTGGTGAGACCCATCAGCAGGAGTAGGCGTTTCATGGCTCGAAGTCTGCGTGGGCCCCGTTAAGTCGGTGTTACGCAGCTTTTACCGCGTCGGATCGCGTTGTTAATTCCGGGTTACCGGCCTTTCATTCGGGCTCGACGAGACCGGTGAGCCGCAGGGCGGACGGCGGTTGGCGCCGCTCGTCTCTGCATCGAATTTTGTTGGCCGACAGCATCGTTCGAACACCCTACGCCGCCAGCCGCTCACCTCACAACACCGCGGCGCGCCGTGTGCGTTGGCGCTTGCGTGCACGGGAGAACCAACTCGCCCTGAAATCACAGGCGCCCCTTTTGTATCGAGACCCGACGCCGCGGAGCCGTCGGCGTGACGCGTGACACCGCCTGCGCCGCGGGTGTGTAAAAAGTTCGAGCGTCGAAGTTAAGAAGCAGTTAACCCGCTTTCATTGCCGCCGTTAGTTAGGGAACTGTGGAGCCTGCTCAGTGGCCGACCTGTGCAGGCCGGCTCGTTTCGCTAAGGAGAGGGCAATGTCTTTCGTAACCACACAACCTGAGGCGCTGACGTCGGCAGCCAGCACCCTGCAGGGGATCGGCTCGGCGTTGGCCGCCCAAAACGCCGCCTCGGCCGCCCCGACGACCGGTGTGGTTCCGGCAGCCGCCGATGAGGTCTCGGCGCTGACCGCGGCGCAGTTCGCCGCGCACGCCACCCTGTACCAGCAAGTCAGTGCGCAGGCCAGCGCGATCCACGAAATGTTCGTCAACACCCTGGGCATGAGCGCCGGGTCGTATGCGGCTACCGAGGCTGCCAACGCGGCCGCCGCGGGCTGAGCGGGGCAATCATGTTTGATTTCGGAGCCCTACCGCCGGAGATCAACTCCACCCGCATGTATGCCGGCCCTGGTTCGGCGCCCATGATGGCCGCCGCGGCCTCGTGGCGCGCGCTGGCCGCCGAACTCAGTTCGGCGGCGACCTCCCCGAGCAGCCGCTCGCCGCGCTCGGCGGCGCGGACCAGGCCGACCACCGAGCGGTCGGTCTGATATTGGGCGAACGACTGTTCGAGTAGCTGGTGGGCCTGCTGCGGGCCCATCTGGTGCACCAGGTTGATCGTCATGTTGTAGGACGGCGCGAACGAGCTGCGCAGCGGGAAGGTCCGGGTGGACGCCAGCCCGGCCACCTCCCCGGGGTCTACGTCGGGGTGCCAGACCACCACCGCGTGGCCCTCGACGTCGATGCCGCGGCGGCCGGCGCGACCGGTCAGCTGGGTGTACTCGCCGGGGGTCAGCGCCGCGTGCTGCTCACCGTTGAACTTCACCAGCCGCTCCAGCACCACCGTGCGGGCCGGCATGTTGATGCCCAGCGCCAGGGTCTCGGTGGCGAACACCGCCTTGACCAGGCCCGCGGTGAACAGCTCCTCGACGGTGTGCCGGAACACCGGCAGCAGGCCGGCGTGGTGGGCGGCCAAGCCCCGCAGCAGGCCCTCCCGCCACTCGTAGTAGTCCAGGACGGCCAGGTCGGCGTCGGCGAGGTCGCCGCAGCGGTGGTCGATGACCTCGGCGATCTGGGCGCGCTCGTCTTCGGTGGTCAGCCGCAGCGGCGAACGCAGGCATTGTTTGACCGCGGCATCGCAGCCCACCCGGGAAAACACGAAGGTGATGGCCGGCAGCAGGCCTTCGGAGTCCAGGGTGGCGATCACGTCGGGACGGCCCGGCGGCCGATACAGCCGCGGCCGGTCCGGGCCG
>PPEA01000063.1 GCA_002967005.1 Mycobacterium talmoniae | reverse complement strand
GTCCGGCGGGCGCACCGCACCGTCGGGGCCGGCCAGCAGCTTGCCCAGGAACCGTTTACGGGAGGCCCCGACCAGCACCGGCACCCCGGTGGCCACCAGCTTCGGCAGCGCGTGCAGCAACGCCCAATTGTGTTGGCCGGTCTTGGCGAAGCCCAGGCCGGGATCGATCACCAGCTTGGTCGGGTCGACGCCGGCGGCGACCGCCTCATCGACGCTGGCCAGCAATTCCGCGCAGACCTCGGCCACCACGTCACCGTAGTGCGGAACCCGGTGCGGATCCGCGGCGGACACCGGCCGCCAATGCATCAGCACCCACGGCACACCCGACTCCGCGACCAGCGGGGCCATCGCCGGGTCGGCGCGGCCACCGGATACGTCGTTGACGATCTGGGCGCCGCTGCGCAGCGCCGCCTCGGCGACACCGGCATGCATGGTGTCGATGCTGACGGTAATGCCTTGGGAGACAAGCGCTTTCACTACAGGCAGGACGCGCGATGTCTCCACCGCCGGGTCGATGCGGACCGCGCCGGGCCGGGTGGATTCGCCGCCGACGTCGACGATCGACGCGCCCTCGGCGGCCAACGCCAGGCCATGGTCGACGGCACGCTCGACATCCAGATAGCGTCCACCGTCCGAGAACGAGTCATCGGTGACGTTCACCACCCCCATGACCTGCACTCGCGTCGGCTTCACTTCCGCAGAATGAGATCCAGCGCTTCGGACCGCGACCTGGCGTCGGTCTTGAACAGTCCCCGCACCGCTGAGGTGGTGGTGACCGCCCCCGGCTTGCGGACCCCGCGCATCGACATGCACAGGTGTTCGGCCTCGATGACGACGATGACGCCACGCGGGTCGAGTTTGCGCGTCATCGCGTCGGCGATCTGACCGGTCAGCCGTTCCTGCACCTGGGGGCGCTTGGCGTACAGGTCGACCACCCGGGCGATCTTCGACAGCCCGGTGACCCGACCGTCGTCGCCGGGGATGTAGCCGACATGCGCCACACCGTGGAACGCCACCAGATGGTGTTCGCACACCGAGTACAGCGGGATCTCCTTGACCAGCACCAGTTCGTCGTGCTGCTCGTCGAAGGTGGTTTCCAGCACGGCGTCGGGGTCGGTGTACAGCCCGCCGAACATCTCGCGGTAGGCCCGGGCCACCCGGGCGGGGGTCTCGGCCAGGCCTTGCCGGTCCGGGTCCTCGCCGACCGCACACAGCAACTCGCGGATCGCCGCCTCGGCGCGGTCCTGGTCGAACGTCGGGCCGGCGGGCGCGATGGGGCGGGAATTCGGCTGAGCCATCCAAGCCTCCGTTTTCTCAGCCGTGGTTCGGCGGGTTGGGCCGACTCGCGTCGTTGTCCTGCTCGTCGGGCGACTCGCCGGCCGCCGGCGGGGCCTGCCCCGGCGTGGGCTGCGGCTGGTAGGGCGGATACGGCTGGGCCGGGTAGTGCTGCGCCGGGTGCGGCCAGTGTGTCGGCGGGTACCAGTAGCCCGGCGGCTGCTGCGGCGGCCAGCCCGGCGCGCGCCGAGCCGGCCGGGGCGCCGTAATCGGGCTGGGTGCCGCCCTGCGGTGCGGTGCCGGGTCGAGTGCGCGGCGGGCACCCGTAGGAGCCGTGGCGCCGTTGGCGGGCTGCGCGGCCTGAGCCTCCCGGGAGGCCTGCGCGATCGCG
>PPEA01000629.1 GCA_002967005.1 Mycobacterium talmoniae | reverse complement strand
GGCGCAGTGGAATCAGGCGATGGAGGAGTTGGTGCGCGCGTATGCGGCGATGGCGGGCACCCATGAGTCCAACACGTTGGCCATGCTTGCTCGGGATAACGCCGAAGCCGCCAAATGGGGCTAATGCTGGCCGGTTAGCGGGATCGAGTCTGCGCTGGCGGCGTCGAGTCTGTGCCTACGGCATCGAGTCTGCAGTGGGGGCGCCGAAACTGCGCTGAGGGCATCGAGTCTGCGTCTACGGCAGCGAGTCTGTAACCAGGCCGTCTTCGCGGCCGAAATCACGGCCTGAGTACAGTCTCGATGCCCTCAGCGCAGTCTCGATGCCCTGAGTACAGTCTCGACGCCTTCACCGCAGACTCGGCGCCACCAGCGCAGGCTCGGGGCTCCAGGAGCCCCACAGTCAGTCGGCGTAATCTCGCTGGGATGCGAACCGATAGAGACAGCTGGGACATCACCACAAGCGTCGGCTCGACGGCGTTGTTCGTCGCGACCGCCCGGGCGTTGGAGGCGCAAAAGCCCGATCCGCTCGCCGTCGACCCCTATGCTGAGATGTTTTGCCGGGCCGTCGGCGGCGACTGGGCCGACGTGCTCGACGGCAACTGCCCCGAGCATCAGCTGAAGACCCCAGACTTCGGGGAGAACTTCGTCAACTTCCAGGGCGCCCGCACCCGCTACTTCGACACCTACTTTCGCCGCGCCGCCGACGCCGGCGTCCGCCAGGTGGTGATCTTGGCGGCCGGCCTGGACTCCCGCGCCTACCGGCTGACCTGGCCGGACGGCACCACGATCTTCGAGCTGGACCAGCCGCAGGTCCTCGAGTTCAAGCGCGAGGTGCTGGCCCGCCACGGCGCCCAGCCCAACGCCGAGCGGCGCGAGATCGCCATCGACCTGCGCGAGGATTGGCCGCAGGCGCTGCGCGACAGCGGGTTCGACCCGACCCAACCGTCGGCCTGGATCGCCGAAGGGCTGCTGATCTACCTGCCGGCCACCGCACAGGAGCAGTTGTTCACCGGCATCGACGCGCTGGCCAGCCCCGGCAGCCACGTCGCCGTCGAGGACGGCGCCCCGATGAATCAGGAGGACTTCGCCGCCGCCGTCGAAGAGGAACGCAACGCCGAGGACAGCCAGCGCGTCTTCTTCCAACTGGTGTACAACGAGCAGCACGCCCCGGCCGACCACTGGTTCAACGCGCACGGCTGGAAAGCGGCCGGCACCCCGTTGGCCGACTATCTGCGCAGCGTGGACCGGCCGATCCCCGCGCCGGAGACCGAAGCCGGGCCGATGATCGCCCGGAACACCTTGGTCAGCGCCGTCAAGGAGTAGCCCGCAGCCGTCGGGGAACGAATCCAACCCCCACGCGCCGTCGGTCGCTTGCGACCGACGCGCGTTGCGTTTGGGGAACTTTTGGGTCGCCGGCGACGACTACAGCCCCGGTAGAACCAATTGTCATCCCCGGCGGGCCGAGGTACTGTGTCGGCCGAGCTTGTCGGAAATGATTTTCATTAAGGGTGGCCCTGGACGGAGGGCGCCCACAGGAGGTTGTCGTGTTCTCTGGCGGTGTGATGACCGGCAGGGCGGCGGACCGCTGCCAACTTCACTCACCTGCGGAAAGTGCGACGTCGTGCCGTCCGCAACTGCGGTCCGGGTCGGGCCCCGCAAACGTCTCGACAGTTAGCTTATGCAATGCTAACTTCAGCGCAGTTAAGAACTTAGGTAACACCATCTGGAGGGGGCGACCCAAGCATGGACAACGGTGACGTCGGCATGCTTGTGACCCGTACCAGCACCCGCCGGGTGGACAGCGACATCGTCAGCCGATTCGCCACCTGCTGTCGGGCGCTCGGCATCGTGGTGCACGACCGGCAGCGGCCCGCCGACCTGGCCGCGGCCCGCACCGGGTTCAGCGCCCTGACCCGCGTC
>PPEA01000628.1 GCA_002967005.1 Mycobacterium talmoniae | reverse complement strand
CGACAGTGCGACGCTGGTGGGTTGGCGCCGCCGGCGACGTGTCGCGCGGGTGTTGGAAGCGGCGTCGCGCACGGCGGCCACCGCCGGCACGTTGCAGCGGCAACTGGATCTGCGCCGCGGCGCGTTGGGATTCCAGTACGACACCGGCCTGTACCTTCAGTTCCGGGCCACCGACCCCGACGACTTCCATCTCGCGCACGCCGCCGCGCTGGCCACTGCCGGCCAGTTCGCCGACGCGCACCAGATCGTCGCCGAGATCGCCGAGCGCCGGCCGAGTTTCCATGACGCCCGGTGGGTCGCCACCGCGATCCACTACCGCGCCGAGCGCTGGTCGGACGTCGTCAAACTGCTGACCCCGATCGTCAACGACCCCACCCTCGACGCGCTGTTCGCCCACGCCGCCAAGATCACCCTCGGCATCGCGCTGGCCCGGCTGGGCATGTTTGCTCCGGCGTTGTCGTACCTGGAGGAGCCCGAGGGGCCGATCGCGATCGCCGCCGTCGACGGCGGTCTGGCCAAGGGGCTGGTGCTGCGGGCCCACGAAGATGAGGAAACCGCGGCCGAGGTGCTCCAAGACCTGTACGCGGCCAACCCGGAAAACGAGCAGATCCAGCAGGCCCTGCTGGACCACAGCTTCGGGATCCACACCACCACCGCCGACCGCATCGACGCCCGCAGCGACCCGTGGGACCCCGACACCGAACCCAGCGAAGCCGACTTCATCGACCCGGGCGCCCATGAGCGCAAGGCCGCGTTGCTGGTCGAGGCCGAACGCGAGTTGGGCGAGTTCATCGGCCTCGACGAGGTCAAGAACCAGGTGCAGCGGCTGAAAAGCTCGGTGGCGATGTCCATTCGGCGTCAGCAGCACGGCCTGACGGTGGCGCAGCGCACTCACCACCTGATCTTCGCCGGTCCGCCCGGAACCGGTAAGACCACGATCGCCCGCGTGGTCGCCAAGATCTACTGCGGTCTGGGTCTGCTGAAGAAGGAGAACGTCAAAGAGGTGCACCGCGCCGACCTGATCGGCCAGCACATCGGCGAAACCGAGGCCAAGACCAACGCGATCATCGACAGCGCGCTGGACGGCGTGCTGTTCCTCGACGAGGCCTACGCCCTGGTGGCCACCGGCGCCAAAAACGACTTCGGTCTGGTGGCGATCGACACCCTGCTGGCCCGGATGGAAAACGACCGCGACCGCCTGGTGGTCATCATCGCCGGCTACCGCGCCGACCTGGACCGGTTCTTGGACACCAACGAGGGTCTGCGGTCCCGGTTCACCCGCAGCATCGACTTCCCGTCCTACACCCCGGCCGAGCTGGTCGAGATCGCCAACGTGATGGCCGAGCACCGCGACAGCGTCTTCGAACCGGCCGCGCTCAACGACTTGGAGACGCTGTTCACCAAACTGGCCGAGGAATCCAGCCCCGACGCCAACGGGATCAACCGGCGCAGCCTGGACATCGCCGGCAATGGCCGGTTCGTCCGCAACGTGGTCGAACGTTCCGAGGAGGAACGGGAATTCCGGCTCGACCACTCCGAGCAGGCCGGCACCGAGACGTTTACCGATGAGGATCTGATGACGATTTCCGCTGAGGATGTAAGCCATTCGGTGGCACCGCTGCTGCGCGGCCTCGGCCTGTCGGTGCCGGCATGACGGCCCCGCAGCCCGAGGACGAACGGCGGTCGTTCACCTCCCGTACCCCGGTCAACAACAACCCCGACCAGGTCGCCTACCGTCGCGGCTTCGTCACCCGCCACCAGGTGACCGGCTGGCGGTTCGTGATGCGCCGGATCGCCTCCGGGGTTGCCCTGCACGACACCCGGATGCTGGTCGACCCGCTGCGCACCCAGTCCCGGGCGGTGCTGATGGGGGTGATCTTGCTGGTCACCGGCCTGGCGGGATGCTTTGTGCTGTCGCTGATCCGGCCCAACGGTTCGGTCGGCAACGACACCGTGCTCGCCGACCGGTCCACCTCCGCGTTGTACGTCCGAATCGGCGACCAGCTGCACCCGGTGCTCAACTTGACCTCGGCGCGGCTGATCGCCGGGCGGCCGTCCAACCCGACCATGGTGAAAAGCAGTGCGCTGGACCGGTTCCCGCGCGGCAACCTGGTCGGCATCCCGGGCGCCCCCGAGCGCATGGTGCAAAACACCAGCCGGGACGCGGACTGGACGGTGTGCGACGCGGTGTCGGGCCCGGCCACCGGCGTGACGGTGATCGCCGGCCCGCTGGACAGCGAAGGTGCCCGCGCCGGCGACCTGGGCTCGGGTCGGGCGGTGCTGGTCCGCAACAACGACAGCTCCTGGCTGTTATGGGACGGTCGGCGCAGCCGCATCGACCTGCACGACCGGGCGGTGACCAGCGCGCTGGGCCTGGAGGCCAACGAGCTCACCCCGCGGCCGATTGCCGACGGGCTGTTCAACGCGATCCCGGAAGCACCGGCGCTGAGCGCCCCGGACATCCCGGACGCCGGAAACCCGCCCCAGTTCGGCATGCCGGTGTCCGCGCCGGTCGGAGCGGTGGTGGTCGCCCACGCCATCGACGGCGCCTCGGATAACACCCGGCAGTACTACGCGGTGCTGCCCGACGGGTTGCAGCCCATCACCCCGGTGCTGGCCGCGGTGCTGCGCAACACCCAACTCCTACGGCCTGGACGCGCCGCCGTCGCTGGCCGCCGACCAGATCGCCCAGCTGCCGGTGTCGGGGGCGCTGGACACCGGCCGCTACCCGGCGCAGTCGATCACCCTGGTCGACGCCGCCCGCGATCCGGTCAGCTGCGCGCACTGGAGCCAGCCCGATGGCGCCAGCACCAGCTCGCTGATGCTGCTGTCCGGCTCGGCGCTGCCGGTGTCCGACGAGGTGCGCACCCGTGGACCTGGTCTCCGCCGGGGCCGGCGGCACCGCCACCCGGGTCGCGTTGGCGCCCGGCACCGGCTACTTCACCCAAACCGTGGGGCAAGGGCCGACCTCGCCACCGGACGGCTCGCTGTTCTGGATCGGCGACACCGGGGTGCGCTACGGCATCGACGACCCGGCCGCCGGTCCCGGTCACGGCAAAACCCTTGAGGCGCTGGGCCTGACCTCGCCCGCGGTGCCCGTCCCGTGGTCGGTGCTGTCGCTGGT
>PPEA01000627.1 GCA_002967005.1 Mycobacterium talmoniae | reverse complement strand
CGGCGTGTGGGTGCCCGAACGCGCGGCACGGGCGCTGCACGTGCGCATGAACGGCTACCGGCGGCGCGTGGCCCGCAGCATTTCCGGCGTCCGATTCTGCGCCGGGGTCGGACCGACCTGCCGGGCGGTGGACGGCCTGGAGGCATCGGTGCTCACCGCGACGCACTGCCTGGACGGGGTTGAGCTGACCGCGGTGTTCGATTCACTCCTCAACCAGCGGATTGTCGATCCCGAGCAGCTCCGGCAGCTGCTGGCCGGGCAGTCGGCTCGAGTGCAACGCTGTATGGCGGCGGCCGACGGATCGGCCGAGTCCGGCACGGAAACCGTACTTCGGTTGTACTTTCAGGCCCGCCGAATCGGGTATCGGAGTCAGGTCGTCATCCCCGGAGTGGGGCGGGTCGATTTCCTGGTGGGGCGGCGGCTGCTGGTCGAGGCCGACAGCCGGGCGCACCACGCGGGTGACGGAATCGAGCGGGACCGCAACCGCGACCTTGAGGCGCACCGCCGGGGCTATCTGCCGTTTCGCGCCTCCTACCAGCAGGTGTTCTACCGGTTCGAGGCTGTCGCGGCGGCACTGGACGCGGTCATCGGCCGGGGAGAACACCTGCGTCCTACTGAGATCGACGCCTAAATTTTCCAAACAGCCGATTCTGAGGCTATAGGCCAATCTGGACGTCGATTTCAGCAGCGAGCCGACCTAGAGAGGTCGACTTACACGTCGTAGTACAGCGCGAACTCGTACGGGTGCGGGCGCACGTTGATCGGGTCGATCTCGTTCTCCCGCTTGTAGCTGATCCAGGTGTGGATCAGGTCGGAGGTGAAAACCCCGCCCTCGGTGAGGTATTCGTGGTCTTCCTCCAGCCGGTCGATCACCGCCGACAGCTGGGTGGGGGCCTGCGGGATGTTGGCGGCCTCGTCGGGCGGCAGCTCGTAGAGGTCCTTGTCGACCGGCGCCTGCGGCTCGATCTTGTTCTTGATGCCGTCGACACCGGCCATCAGCATGGCCGCGAATGCCAGATACGGGTTCCCCGAGGAGTCCGGGCAGCGGAACTCGATGCGCTTGGCCTTCGGGTTGGTCCCGGTGATCGGGATTCGCACACAGGCCGACCGGTTGCGCTGGCTGTACACCAGGTTGATCGGGGCCTCGTAGCCGGGCACCAGCCGCTTGTAGGAGTTCACCGTCGGGTTGGTGAACGCCAGCAGCGACGGGGCGTGGTGCAAGATGCCGCCGATGTAGTGCCGCGCGGTGTCGCTGAGCCCGGCGTAGCCGGCCTCGTCGTAGAACAGCGGTTCGCCGTCCTTCCACAGCGACTGGTGCGCGTGCATGCCGGACCCGTTGTCCCCGAACAGCGGTTTCGGCATGAAGGTGACGGTCTTGCCACTCTGCCAGGCGGTGTTCTTGATGATGTATTTGAACAGCATCAGGTCGTCGGCGGCGTGCAGCAGGGTGTTGAACTTGTAGTTGATCTCGGCCTGGCCGCCGCTGCCCACCTCGTGGTGGCCGCGCTCCAGGGTGAAGCCCGCGTCGATCAGGTTGGTGGTCATCGTGTCGCGCAGGTCGACGTATTGGTCGGTGGGCGCCACCGGGAAGTATCCGCCCTTGGGGCGGACCTTGTAGCCGCGGTTGGGGCGGCCGTCGAGCTCGGTGGCCTGGCCGGTGTTCCACCACCCCGACACCGAGTCCACCTCGTAGAACGAGCCGTTGATGGTGGAGTCGAAGCTCACCGAGTCGAAGATGTAGAACTCGGCTTCGGCGCCGAAGAACGCGGTGTCGGCGATGCCGGTGCTGGTCAGGTAGTTCTCCGCCTTGCGGGCGACGTTGCGCGGGTCCCGCGAGTACGGCTCGCGGGTGAACGGGTCGTGCACGAAGAAGCTCAGGTTCAGCGTCTTGGCCGACCGGAACGGGTCGATCAGCGCGGTGTTGGGGTCGGGCAGCAGCATCATGTCGGATTCGTGGATCGACTGGAAGCCGCGGATCGACGAGCCGTCGAAGGCCAGACCGTCGTCGAAGACGGTCTTGTCGAACGCCGACGCCGGGATGGAGAAGTGCTGCATCACGCCCGGTAGGTCACAGAAGCGGACGTCGATGTATTCGATGTCCTCGTCGGCGACGAGCTTGAGGATGTCGTCGGCCGTCTTGTCGGTCACAGCAGTGTTCTCCTCTACGTTGTAGCCCCACGAAGACGTTATGGAGCCGATGTTGCCCGAACGTAACCGCCTGTTGCGCAGACGTTACGCAACCGCCCCCGGCGCCGCCGAGGTCGGGTAGCCTGCGTCAGCCTAGGGTAGGGGGCGTGGCCCGCACCATTTCATCCTGGTTGTCCGGTCCCGGATCGGCCGAACCGGGGCCGCCGACCGGCTACCCCGGCGAGCGGCTGGGTTTGCCCGAGCACGGCCCGGGGGTCGCTG
>PPEA01000626.1 GCA_002967005.1 Mycobacterium talmoniae | reverse complement strand
CGGGCCGCCGTCGGTGCCGACCCGCACGCGCAGCACCCGCGCGTCGGCGCAGCCCAGCGCGACCGCCTGGTCGGTGGCGGTGGCGGCGACATCGGCGGAGTCGGGCTGCAGGCCGTGGTCGACGACCAGCGCGGTGGTGGGCAACATCCCGGCGGCCACCGCGGTCAACGCCAACGAAGTCCGGGCCCCCGGACAGCCCCACGCACCACCGCGGCGCGGCGGACAGGTAGGTCTGGGCGAACGCCGCCACCGCCGCCCGCAGCTGGTCTACAGCACCCGGTCGATCCACCGCTGCGGGTCTTCGATCTCGGCGGGCAGCGGCAGCGTGTCGGGACCCGACCAGATGGTGTTGAACCGGTCCATCCCGACCTCGCCGACCACGTGATCGACGAAGGCCTTGCCGCGGGTGTACTGGCTGATCTTGGCGTCGATGCCCAGCAGCGCCCGCAACAGCCGCTGCAGCGGGGGCTGGTCGCGTTGGCGCCGCTCATCGAACCGGCGGCGGATGGTCGCCACCGACGGCACCGCCGCCGGGCCGACGGCATCCATCACGTGGTCGGCGTGGCCTTCCAGCAGCGTGCCCAGCACCAGCAGCCGGTCCAGCGCGTCGCGTTGCGGCGCGGACTGCACCGCCCGCACCAGGCCCAGGATGCCGGCGGTGTGGGCGTCGGGCTGTCCGGGGGCGGCGTCGCGGCGGCCCCGCACGAAATCGGCGAGCCGACCCAGCACCTGCATGGCGTCGTCGCCGCTTTCGGTGGTCAGCACCGCCAACGCATCCGACATGTAGCCCGACAGCCACGGGTTGGCGGTGAACTGCACCCGGTGGGTCACCTCGTGCAGGCACACCCACAACCGGAAGTCGGCCGGCGGCACCCGCAGTTGCCGCTCCACGGCAATGACATTGGGATACACCAGCAGCAAACACCCCCCGTCGTTGAACGGGTCGTACTGGCCCAGGATGCCGGAGGCGACGAACGCCAGCACCGCGCCGGTCTGCGCCCCGGTGAGGCGGGCGGTCACCACGCCGCGCGGCTTGTCGGTGCCGCCGGTCATCACCCGCATCGACTCGGAGGCCGCGGCGATCCACTGGCCGCGGTCCACGATGCGCGCGTCCGGCACCGCACCGCGGGCGCCCAGCCCGGTCACCTCCCGCACCAGCGGTTCGGCGGCTTGGCGGCGTTGGCCAGCTCGTCGATCACCTGGCGGCGGGTGTAGTCGGTGGTGGGCGGGGCCGGCCGGGCCAGCCATCCCCCGACCGTGGCGGCGAATCGCCAGTCCACCGCGCGCCCGACGGTCAGCTCGGAGGAGTCATCGGCAGCCGCAGGTTCGCAGGGTGGCGGCCACGGCGTCGATCGCGGTGCGACCGGTCGGGCCGGCGTCGTTGGAGATCAGGGCGAAGGTCAGCACCCGCCCGTCGTGGTCGGTGACCACCCCGGCCAGCGCGTTGGTGTGGGTCAGCGACCCGGTTTGGCCCGCACAGCCGGCCGGCCTTGGTCGGTGCCGGGGTCGAGGAACCGGTCGGACAGGGTGCCGCTGCCGCCGGCGACCGGCAGCAGATCCAGCAGCGGGCGCAGCGACGGCTGGTCCGGGCCGGCGGCGGCCTGCACCACCCCGTCCAGGGTTTTGGCGGTCAACCGGTCATCGACCGACAACCCGCTGGAATCCATCAGGCCGCGCCGCTGGTGTCGATGTGGGCGGTGCGCAGCTGCTCGGTCACCGCGCCGACCGCCCCGGTGAACGACTGCGGCCGGTGCAGCGCGGCGGCCACCTCGCGGCCGATGCATTCGGCCATCACATTGTCCGAGGCGTTCATCATGTCGTTGAGGCGCTGAATCAGCGGGGCCGACTGCACCGACGCCAGCTCCCGAGCACCGGCCGGCGCGCCGGTCAGCGTGACCGCGCGGGGGTCCACCCCCGGGCGG
>PPEA01000625.1 GCA_002967005.1 Mycobacterium talmoniae | reverse complement strand
AGCGCCGTCCAGCGCCCGGCAGGCGGCCGCCGGGGCCCGCCGGCCGCACCACCCCGTCGTCGGGTCACCGACCTTGACGTAGAGCAGCACCGCCAGCCACACCATCGCCATCGACACCAGCAGATGCAACGCCACCGTCCACCACAGCAACCCGGTGCGCACGGTGATGGCCGCCCAATACGGCCTGCACCACCGTCGAGGCCGGCATCAGCCAGGCGTAGACCAGCACCTCGCGGCGCCGCCGGGCCCGGGTGACGGCCAGCACCGCGGCCGCGGCGGCGATCAACACCGCGAAGGTGACCATCCGGTTGCCGAACTCCACGGCCTGGTGCAGGTGCGGCACCTCGGCGACCCGCACCGGGGTGTAGCTGCCCGGAAAGCACTGCGGCCAGGTCGGGCAGCCCAACCCCGAGGCGGTGACCCGGACGATCGCACCGGTGAACGCGATACCGCCCTGGGTCAAAATGACGGCCGCCGCGATCAGGCGTTGGGCCCGCAGGCCGGGCAGGGGCAGCAGGTCCACCAGCCGCAGCAGGAACCGTCCGACAGGCACCGCCCGATGGTAAGCCACCAGGAACTACACGCTGTAGTAGGGGTCTGGGCCTGGGTTTCCGCCGAGATGGCAACCACGCAGGAAAAGACCGAGTACAGGCCTGCGTGAGGTCAATCTCGCGGGCGGTCGGGCTCAGGTGAACCGGAACCAGCGCAGCGCGCCCACCGCGGCCAGGCCGCCCCACACCACCAACACTGCGAAGCCGAACCAGTCGACCGACAGCGTCATCGCCTGGGACAACGCCTCGGTGAGCGCGCCCGACGGGGTCAGCCGCGCGACCCAGCGCACCGCCGCGGGGATGGTGTCGTTCTCCAGGGTCAGCGCACCGAGTCCGGCGAACACGAACCACAACAGGTTTGCGACGGCCAGCACGATCTCGGCGCGCAGCGTGCCGCCGAGCAGCAACCCCAGCGCGGCGAAACCGGCGGTGCCTAGCGCGATCACCACCGCGCCCAGCAGCAGCCCCACCGGCGCCGGTCGCCAGCCCAGCGCAAATCCGATGGCGCCCAGCAGGATTGACTGCAACGCCACCACCGCCACCACCGCCAGCGACTTGCCGACGATGACCCCCCACACCGGTAGCGCGGTGGCGCCCAGCCGTTTCAGCGCGCCGTAGCGGCGGTCGAACGCGACCGCGATGGCCTGCCCGGTGAACGCGGTGGAGATCACCGCCAGCGCCATGATGGCCGGTACGAAGATGGCCACTCGCGGACCCTCGCCGAAGGAGCCCAGCGGCAGCAGCGTCAACCCCACCAGCAGCGTGATCGGGATGAACATCGTCAGCAGCAGCTGTTCCCCGTTGCGCAGCAGCAGCTTCAACTCCAGCCCGAACTGCGCGGTCAGCATCCGCGCCACCGTATTGGGCCGCGGGTCCGGGGCGAAGGTGCCCGCCGGGAAATGCGGGGCGGTCATGGTCGTAACTCCCTGCCGGTCAGGTCCAAGAACACGTCCTCGAGGCTGCGTTGCTCGACCCGCAGATCGGTGGCCAGCACGTCGAGCTGGGCGCACCACGCCGTGACCGTGGCCAGCACCTGCGGGTCGACGGCACCCTCGACCAGATATTCGCCCGGGGCCACCTCGCTGGCGCGGTAGTTCTCCGGCAGCGCCGACACCAGCAGGGACAGGTCCAGGCGGCGGGGGGCGGTGAAGCGCAACTGGTCCTTGGCGCCGGTGCGGGTCAGCTCCGCCGGGGTGCCCGCCGCCACCGTCACCCCGTGGTCGATGATCACCAGCCGGTCGGCGAGTTCCTCGGCCTCCTTGAGGTGGTGGGTGGTCAACACCACGGTGACGCCGTCGCGGCGCAACGCGTCGATGAGCTCCCACACCAGCACCCGGGCGTGCGCGTCCATCCCGGCGGTGGGCTCGTCGAGGAACACCAGTTCGGGTCGGCCGACCAGCGCGCAGGCCAGCGCCAGCCGCTGCTGTTGCCCGCCGGACAACCGCCGGTAGGTGGTGCGGGCGGCCTCGGTGAGACCCAACGTTTCCAGCAGCCACTGCGGGTCCAGCGGGTCCGCCGAATAGGCGGCGACCAGGTTGAGCATCTCGCCGGCCCGCGCGGCCAGGTACCCGCCGCCGCCCTGCAGCATCACCCCGATCCGCGGCCGCAGCCGGGCGTTGTCGGTGATCGGATCCAGCCCCAGCACCTCGATGCTGCCGGCGTCGGGGCGCACAAAGCCCTCGCACATCTCGACGGTGGTGGTCTTGCCGGCCCCGTTTGGCCCCAGCAGCGCCAGCACCTCGGCGCGCTGCACCTCCAGATCCAGGTCGGCGACCGCCTGGGTGGCCGACGGGCCCGTCCCGTACCGTTTGGACACCCCGCGCAACCGCACGGGACTTCGGCCGACGAGTTCACGGGGAATCAGCGTAAGCGCCCGGCAGCACGGTGGGCGGCTGGGTCGGGGCCGGGGTGGCCGCGGTGGGCGTGCTATCGGCCA
>PPEA01000624.1 GCA_002967005.1 Mycobacterium talmoniae | reverse complement strand
CCGTGCTGCGGGTGCGCCCGCTGTCCGGGCGCGGCAACAGCCGGGCGGTGTCGGCGGCCGCCTACAGCGCGGCGGCCGCGGTGCTGGTGGTGCCCACCGCGGCGCTGGCGGTACCGTGGCTGATCGAGCTGCACCGGCTGGTCAGCGGGTAGGGAAACCCCGAACGGCTCGGCGAACTCCGCTGTGCCACAGTGTTGCTGGAGCACCAACTACCACCTGAGAGGCGAACTATGAGCCCGTCGCAACCGGCCGCCGCTGCCGGAACCGCCCAGATCGGGGTCACCGGCTTGGCCGTGATGGGTTCCAACATCGCGCGCAACTTCGCCCGGCACGGCTACACCGTGGCGCTGCACAACCGGTCGGTCGCCAAAACCGATGCGCTGCTGGCCGAGCACGGCGCCGAGGGCAATTTCGTGCGCACCGAGACCATCGCCGAATTCCTTGCCGCGCTGGAGAAGCCGCGCCGGGTGCTGATCATGGTCAAGGCCGGCGAGCCGACCGATGCGGTGATCAACCAACTCGCCGACGCCATGGACGAAGGCGACATCATCATCGACGGCGGCAACGCCCTGTACACCGACACCATCCGGCGGGAAAAGGCGCTGGCCGAGCGCGGGCTGCACTTCGTGGGGGCGGGTATCTCCGGTGGCGAGGAGGGCGCGCTCAACGGGCCGTCGATCATGCCCGGCGGGCCGGCCGCGTCGTACAAGTCGCTGGGCCCGCTGCTGGAGGAGATCTCCGCCCACGTCGACGGGGAGCCGTGCTGCACCCACATCGGGCCGGACGGATCCGGGCATTTCGTCAAGATGGTGCACAACGGCATCGAGTACTCCGACATGCAGCTCATCGGCGAGGCCTACCAGCTGCTGCGCGACGGGTTGGGGCTGGCCGCCCCGCAGATCGCCGACGTGTTCACCGAGTGGAACCGCGGCGAGTTGGACAGCTACCTGGTCGAGATCACCGCCGAGGTGCTGCGCCAGGTCGACGCCAAAACCGGCAAGCCGCTGGTGGATGTGATCCTCGACGAGGCCGAGCAGAAGGGCACCGGCCGCTGGACGGTCAAGTCCGCGCTGGATCTGGGGGTGCCGGTCACCGGCATCGCCGAGGCGGTGTTCGCCCGCGCGCTGTCGGGTTCGGTGGCCCAGCGCAAGGCCACCACCGGCCTGGCGTCGGGCCGCTCGGGGACAAACCCACCGACCCGGACACGTTCACCGCCGACGTGCGCCAAGCCCTGTACGCCTCCAAGATCGTCGCGTATTCGCAGGGCTTCAACCAGATCCAGGCCGGCAGCGCCGAATACGGCTGGAATCTCACCCCCGGCGACCTGGCCACCATCTGGCGCGGCGGCTGCATCATCCGGGCGAAATTCCTCAACCGCATCAAGGACGCCTTCGACGCCGACCCGGACCTGGCCAGCCTGCTGGTGGCCCCGTATTTCCGCACCGCGGTGGAGTCGGCGATCGATTCCTGGCGCCGGGTGGTGGTCACCGCCACCCAGCTGGGCATCCCGATTCCCGGGTTCTCCTCGGCGCTGTCCTACTACGACGCGCTGCGCACCGAACGGCTGCCGGCGGCGCTCACCCAGGCGCAGCGCGACTTCTTCGGCGCACACACCTACGGCCGCATCGACGCGCCGGGCAAGTTTCACACGCTGTGGAGTGGGGACCGCAGCGAAGTCCCGGCCTGACAGCCTGCGGTAGACCATGCGGTTTTTAGATGGGCATCGGCCCCCGTATGACCTGACCTACGACGATGTGTTCATCGTCCCCACCCGCTCCGAGGTCGACTCGCGCTTCGACGTGGATCTGTCCACCCGGGACGGCTCGGGCACCACCATCCCGGTGGTGGTCGCCAACATGACCGCGGTCGCCGGGCGGCGGATGGCCGAGACGGTGGCCCGACGCGGCGGTCTGGTGGTGCTGCCGCAAGACCTGCCGATCGCCGCGGTGCAAGACAGCGTGGAGTTCGTCAAAAGCCGCGACCTGGTCGTCGACACCCCGGTGGTGCTGTCGCCCGACGACTCGGTGTCGGCGGCCACCGCGCTGATCCACAAGCGCGCGCACGGCGCGGCGGTGGTGGTGGCACAAGGCCGCCCGATCGGGTTGGTGACCGAGGCGTCCTGCGTCGGGGTGGACCGGTTCGCCCGGGTCCGCGACGTGGCCATCACCGATTTCGTCACCGCCCCCGCCGACACCGACCCGCGGAAAGTGTTCGACCTGCTCGAGCACGCCCCGATCGACGTCGCGGTGCTCACCGGCGCCGATCACACCCTGGCCGGGGTGCTGACCCGCACCGGCAGCATTCGGGCCGGCAT
>PPEA01000623.1 GCA_002967005.1 Mycobacterium talmoniae | reverse complement strand
GATCGCCCGGGCCGACGAGCTGCGTCGCTCCCTGCTGTCGGCGGTCAGCCATGACCTGCGCACGCCGCTGGCCGCGGCCAAGGTCTCGGTGTCGAGCCTGCGCGCCGAGGACGTCGGCTTCTCCCCCGAGGACACCGCCGAGTTGCTGGCCAGCATCGAGGAATCCATCGACCAGCTCACCGCGCTGGTCGGCAACCTGCTGGACTCGTCGCGGCTGGCCGCCGGCGTGGTGCACCCGGAACTGCGCCGGGTGTACCTGGAGGAGTCCGTGCAGCGGGCGCTGGTCAGCATCGGTCAGGGCATCACCGGGTACTTCCGGTCCGGCATTGACCGGGTGAAAGTCGACGTCGGCGGCGCGGTGGTGCTGGCCGATGCCGGGCTGCTGGAGAGGGTGCTGGCGAATCTGATCGACAATGCGCTGCGCTATGCCCCCGACGGGGTGATCCGCATCAACGCCGGCCGGGTCCGTGACCGGGTGCTGATCAGCGTCATCGACGAAGGCCGCGGCATCCCGGAAGGGGCCGCCGACCACATGTTCGACGCGTTTCAGCGGCTCGGCGACCACGACAACACCACCGGTGTCGGCCTGGGGCTTTCGGTGGCCCGCGGCTTCGTGGAGGCGATGGGCGGCACCATTCAGGCCAGCGACACCCCCGGTGGCGGGCTCACCGTGGTGGTCGATCTGGCCGCCCCGGACGAGGATGGGCGCCGATGACCCGCGCCGGCGACGATGCAGAGCGCAGCGATGAGAAGGAGCGGCGCCGATGACCCGGGTTTTGGTGATCGACGACGAGCCCCACATTCTGCGTGCGCTCAAGATCAACCTGTCCGCCCGCGGCTATGAGGTCGTCACCGCGGCCACCGGGGCCGGGGCGCTGCGCGCCGCCGCCGAACACCGTCCCGAAGTGGTGATCCTCGATCTCGGCCTGCCCGACATTTCCGGCATCGAGGTGCTGGCCGGGTTGCGGGGCTGGCTGACCGCACCGGTGATCGTGCTTTCGGCGCGCACCGACTCCTCGGACAAGGTGGAGGCGTTGGATGCCGGCGCCGACGATTACGTGACCAAGCCGTTCGGCATGGACGAGTTGTTGGCCCGGCTGCGCGCCGCGGCGCGCCGTGGTGCCGCGGCCTCCGAGATCGACCAACCGGTGATCGAAACCTCCTCGTTCACCATCGATTTGGCCGCCAAGAAGGTCGTCAAGAACGGCGCCGAAGTCCACCTGACCCCCACCGAATGGGGGATGCTGGAAATGCTGGTCCGCAACCGCGGCAAGCTGGTCGGCCGCGAGGATCTGCTCAAGGAGGTATGGGGTCCCTCCTACGCGAAGGAGACCCACTACCTGCGGGTGTATTTGGCGCAGCTGCGCCGCAAACTCGAGGACGACCCGTCGCGCCCCAAGCACCTGTTGACCGAGGCCGGGATGGGCTACCGCTTCGAGATATGAGCCGCCGGGCAGGTTTGAGATCCGCGAGTTTGGGTACCACCCTCAAGATCACCGGAGCATCGCGGAAGGAGTTTGACGTCATGCTCTCCAAGCTCGCTACTAAGACGACGGCAGCCGTCGCCGGAATCGCGACGGCAGGAATCCTCGCGGCGACACCGGCGCTCGCGGACCCGCAAACGCTTCCATTTGGCCAATCCGCGGAAATTCCCAGTCCGGGTGGAGCCATCAGCTACACCGTGCAAAACTTGCAACCCAGCGGTCACAACGACGGCATCTGGTACTCCGATGTCACCGCCCAAGCCACGTCGGGCTCCCCGACCCCGAACATCGCCGACTTCAACGCCCGTGCCGTGAACAGCTCGACCTACGCGGTGATGAAGGGCAACGAGGTGGACGGCCTGCCTAACGCACCCATCGCGACGGGCAGCCAGTCCAGCGGGCGGCTGTACTTCGACGTCAAGGGCGGCACAGCGCCCGACAGCGTGGTCTACCGGGACGCCGCCGGCGTCGACAAGGTCGTCTGGAAGAGCTGACGGCCCGCGCCCACCGTGCACTGGTGGCGGCAATTCCGTGAAAATCCCGCCACCGGCGCACGTTCGATGAGTGGGGTCAGCTCGCGCGCCCGATGAAGGCGCTCACCGTGCGGTAGAACTCGTCCGGTTTCTCGTGTTCGACGAGGTGACCGCAGTCGGCGACGACGACCGACTGACAACCGGGGACCGCGGCGGCGATTTCTTCCGAAAGCCCTGGCGGCGTGCAGAAGTCCTGGTCCCCGCAGATCACCAGGCTCGGCTGCCCGATGTCGTGCAGGCGCGACAGCGTGTCGTGGGCCGCGATCATGTCGATGCGCTGCAGCGCGATGGCACGGTCCCGCGGACCGTCGGGTTGGGCGGCGGCGCGGTCGATCCACGCCGCGACCCGGTCGGGATGCTCGCGGGTGTATTGCGGGGAGAACAGAAACAGCGCATAACCGGACAGCAGGGCGTGGCGCTCCCATTCGGCCGCCATCTGGCGCCGCACGGCGAACTCGCGCGTCATGAACGCGTCGAAACGCGCGAACGACGCCACCATGGTCAGGCTTCGCACGGTGTGCGGATGGTCCAACGCGAGGTACTGCCCGATCGCGCCGCCGGTCGAGGCGCCCACCACATGCATCGGCCCCACATCGAGGTGCGCCACCAGGGATGCCATGTCGGCGGCCAGTTGCGCTGTCGTGTAGCCGTTTTCGGCGCGGCTGGATTCCCCGGTGCCGCGCTGGTCGGGGACGACGATGTAGTGGTCGGCGGCGAACCGGTCGATCTGGCCGATCCAGCTTTTACCGGTTCCGCCCAGGCCCGAAATCAACAGCACCGGGGGGTCGGCGGGATCACCGTACGTCTCGTAGTGCAGCGAGATGTCGGGGGTGTGCAAGGTAGCCATGGTCATCTTTCCGATCGGTGTTTGTTACAGGACGGCGTCGGCGAGGCGCTCAAGCTGGTGCAGCGACGCGACGGTGGGGTGAAACAGCAGCCCGTCGAAGCCGAGGTCGCGGTAGGCGCGCACGGTGGCCACCGCGTCGCGCGGCGAGGCGACCATGTCGGCCACGTTGAGCTCGGCGTACTCCGGCACGAACCCGTAGTAGCTGCGCAGATTCGCCTGCCCGGCGTGCACCGTCGCCGCGTCGCCGAACGCGAAATTCACGCTGGCGTTCAGCCACGGCTTACCGGTGCGGCCGGCCTGCTGCCAGGCCACCCGCACCCGGTCGGCGAACGACGACTGGTTCGTATAGTCGCGGACGGCGCCGGCCGCCCAGCCGTCCCCCACCGTGGTCACCCGCCGCAATGTGGCCGGTGACGCCCCGCCGAACAGCACCGGGATCTGCACCGGCGCCGGGCACAGCGGGACCTCACCGGTGACCACGTCGACCTGCCACGCCCGCCGCATCAACTCCAGGGTCTGGTCGAAAACCCGTCCCCGCTGGTGGAAGTCCGCGCCGGTGGCCGTGTAGTCGTCGGTGCGCCGGCCCACCCCGAGCCCCAGCGTGAGCCGATTGCCGGAGATATCGGCCAGGCTCGCCAACTGCTTGGCCAGCGGTGCGGCCGGGTACAGCGGTGCCAGCAGCACGTTGGTGATCAGCCGGAGATCGCGGGTGGCACCGGCGGCAACGGAGAGGGCGACGATCGAGTCGAGGCTGGGGTAGACCACCCGGTCGATGGTGGTGACCCCGGCGAATCCGTATTGTTCGGCCCGCTGCGCCCACTCGGTGATCAGCGAACCACCCACCCGGGCAATGTGGTTGGGCAGGCCAATAACGATGTGCATGGCTATCCCTTCGAATTGATGACGGCGTAGAGCTGGCCGTAGCTGTCGGCATGGGCGGCCAGCCGGCACGGTTCGGACTGCGCCACGACGATCTCGGCGGCCGGCGGCTGCGCCTGTAACAGCGTCATCGTCTCGGCGACAAAGGCATCCAGCGGCATCGTGGTGGGGTCGTCGGCGAGCGCGTTGTGGATGTCGGTCTGCACCCGCGGCGGCACGATCTCGCTCACCTGAACCGGGGTGTCGCGCAACTGGAATCGCAGCGACTCGGTGTAGGAGTGCAGCGCCGCCTTGGTTGCGCAGTAGGTGGGAGTGCTCGCTTTGGGCACGAACGCCAGCGCGGAGGTGACGTTGATGATCGCCGCGTGCGGCTGGGCGAGTAGCACCGGCAGCAACGCGGCGGTCAGCCGGATCGGCCCCAGCAGATTGGTCGCCACCACCGCCTCCGCCGCGGCGACGTCACCGGCGGTGAGGTCCTCCACGCGCAGGATGGCGGCATTGTTGATCACGACATTCAGGCCCGGGTAGCGGTCACCGAGTTCGGCGACGAATCGCCGGATATCGGCGGGATCGCCCTGATCAAGCGGCAGCTGGCCCATGCCCGGGTTGGCGTCGACGATGGCTTGCAGCGGCTCGCGACGTCGCCCCGCCACGACGACCTGGTTCCCCAACCGGTGCAGCGACTCGGCCAGGCCGCGGCCGATTCCGGTGCCGCCGCCGGTCACCAGAATGGTGTTGCCCGTCCAGTGCATGGCAGTGCCTTTCTCTCGATCCCCGCGGCCAGCGTCGCAGCCATCGCCCCAAGATGCCTATGCCTACCCGCAAAACGGCCATAAACCTCTATCGGTACGGCATTGACTGCATACTTTCCTCATGGCAGATCGTTTGGACGCGCAAATCCTCCACGCGTTGGAGCTATCGCCGCGGGTGTCGTTTCGCCGTCTCGCCACCGTCGTCGGCGCATCCGAGCAAACCGTCGCCCGCCGCTACCAGCAGTTGCGTCGCGAGGGTGTGCTGCGCGTCGTCGGTCTGGTCAACCCGCGGGTGCACGGGGAGGCGCAGTGGGTGGCCCGCATCCGCGCCAAACCCGACCGGATCACACAACTGGGCGAGGCGCTGGCGCGGCGATCCGATGTCACCCACGCCAACATCCTGTCGGGGTGGACCGAATTGGTCTGTGTCATCCGCGCGCCGGTCCGCGAGAGTCGGGAAAGCCCGCTGTTGCAACAGCTCCCCCGCACCACCTCGGTACTCGACATCAGCGTCGAGCTGGTACTGCACGCGTTCGGCGAGCCGGCAACCGCGCAGTGGGCCGGCTACGGTCACAAACTCAGCGCCGAGCAAACCACCCAGATCCTCGACGACCCGGCCAACCAGGCGGTGTCCGGTCCCCTCATCACCCCCACCGCGCACGACCAGCCGCTGCTGGACGCGCTCGCCGACGATGGCCGCGCCACCCAGGCGCACCTGGCCGATCGGACCGGATGGTCGGCGGCCCGGGTAGCTCGGCGGGTCGCAGCCCTGGAAGCCTCAGGCACCCTGGTCTATGACGTCGACGTGCTCGGTGAGCGGCTCGGGTTCCAGCTCAACGCGATGCTGTGGCTCAGCGTCGCGCCCAGACACCTGCACCGGGTGGGTGAACGGATCGCCGCCCACGACGAGGTCGCATTCGTCGCGGCGGTCAGCGGCCAGCACAACCTCATGGTCGTGCTCATCTGCCGCGACGCCGACGACCTGTACCGCTATCTCACCGAGAACCTCGCGGCCATCGACGAGGTCGACGGCTACGACATCAGCGTTCGGGCCCAGCGGCTCAAACAATCGGCGTCGCTGGTCGCCGGCGGACGTCTGGTCACCCCCCCGCCGCGGTTGAGCGCCGCCCACCCGCACCGCCCACCCGCACCGC
>PPEA01000622.1 GCA_002967005.1 Mycobacterium talmoniae | reverse complement strand
GATCGCTCATCGGGTGCCGCCGTCGGTGCGGGCCCACCAGGCGCGGAAGCTTTCGGCCGGCGGGTCGGGGAGATCGCGCGCGCCGAACCAGCCGGCGAACCCGGGTACCGCGGTGATGCCCCGCTCGTTGCGGAACGCCTTGCGGGACAACGCGGCAGCGCGCTCGGCGGCGCGGAACGCCAGCGGGTGGCCGAACACCGCGGCGGCGGCCTTCATCGCCGCGCGTTCCGGCGACGGCGGCAGGCTGCGTTCGGTGTCAACGACCTTGGCGCGCAGATGCTCCAGGATCGCCGGGATGGGGATTTCCACCGGGCAGGCGTCGCCGCAGGCGCCGCACAGCGTCGACGCGTACGGCAGCTCCCGGTCCACCGGATCGGTCAACCCGCGCAGCTGCGGGGACAGGATCGCGCCGATCGGCCCGGGATACACCGAGCCGTAGGCGTGCCCGCCGGCCCGCTCGTACACCGGGCACACGTTCAGGCAGGCCGCGCAGCGGATGCAGCGCAGCGCGTCGCGTCCCACCTCGTCGGCCAGCACGTCGGTGCGGTGGTTATCCAGCAGCACGATGTGCACCTCCTGCGGGCCGTCGCCGTCGTGCACCCCGGTCCACACCGAGGTGTACGGGTTCATCCGTTCCCCGGTGGCCGACCGGGCCAGCAGCTGCAGGTACACCTCGACGTCGCGCCAGGTCGGGATGACCTTCTCGATGCCGACCACGCTGATCAGGATGTGCGGCATGGTCACACACATCCGCCCGTTGCCCTCGGATTCCACCAGCAGCAGCGACCCGGTCTCGGCGACCGCGAAGTTCGCGCCGGTGACGGCCAGCGAGGTGGCCAGGAATTTCTCCCGCAGGTGCGCGCGGGCCGCGGCGGCCAGCTCGGCCGGGTCGTCCCCGAGCCCCCGGCGGCGCCGGTTTCCCGAAGTGGCCCATGTTGCGGGCGAAGATCTCCTGGATCTCCGCGCGGTTGCGGTGAATGGCCGGCACCACGATGTGCGACGGCAGGTCGGCGGACAGCTGCACGATGAGCTCGGCGAGGTCGGTTTCGTAGCCGTCGATCCCGCGCCGCCGCCAGCACCGCGTCGATGCGACTGGTCACGCTTGCCCCTCGGGCTCGTCGGTCAGCACCGTGCGCTGCCGGCGCAACGTCTTGCGTCCGGTGACCTCGTAGTACGACATCGCGGTCAATGGCGGCGAGTAGGCGTGCACACTCAACGTGGGCTCCACCGGCTCCGCGGGAGCCACCGGCGCCGCGGACACCGTCGACGACGTCGGCGCCCAGACCACGTCGTGCACCCAGCCCAGCGGGAAGGCGGCCTGGTCCCCGGCCTCGAGCCGATTCCTGCGCAGTTCGCCCGCATCCCACCGGTATTCGTCGAGCGACCCGGACAGCACCGTCAACGCGCCGAGCGATCCGCCGTGGTCGTGCAGCTCGGTGGCGTGACCGGGCACCCAGCTGATCAGCCAGATGTCGACCTCCTCGTCACCGTGGATGCGGGTGAACCAGCGGTCGTCGGTGGGCAGGCCGCCCACCGGCAGCAGGACGTCATAGCGTCCGCTGAGCACGTCGTCGGCGGCGCGGTCGGTGGCGTGCAATAGATCGGGCAGCCGCAGCCGGGTGGGGCCGGACACCGACGGGATCCGCGACGGGCGCAGCGCGACAGGATTGGCAATAACCATGGCAGGAACTCCAGAACGGATGGGCGGATCGGGAAATCGACGGCAGCGGTCAGCTACGGCCGACAACACTCCCAAGATCCCGCGTGCTCCATCACGACAGCCATGCTAGCCAGCGCGCCCGGATGCGCGCCGCACCCACCGGCGCCGGGATCGGCGGACACCGTGGTGCCGATGGCGGTGCGGTGCCCCTGAGCAGCCATGTTGTGCACCCCCGCCGACGGCGGCGGCAATTCGAATCACCCGTGAGCAAAATCCGCTAAATCGCCCTCCAGATAGCGCTGCAGGTTCGGCCCGATCGCCGCCACCACGTCGTCCTCGCTCATCGACGCCAGCGGCTCGATCTTCCAGACATAGCGCATCAGCGCGAATCCCATCATCTGCGAGGAGATCAACCCGCTGCGCAGCAGCCGATCACGCTCGTCGCCCAGCGCGGCCACCTGCATCAGGCTGCCTTCGATGATCATCCGCAGCTTGTCCAGGGTGGCCGGCTCGTGCGCGGCGATCTGCAGGATGGCGCGCAGGGTGGGGGCGATGTCGTCGTCGGCCCAGCTGGCCAGCAGCAACCGCAGCATCGCGGCGCCCATCTCGCCGATCGGCATCTGCTGGGCGGCCGCCACCCCATCGAACCACTTCTGCGGCGGGGTGGTGGCCGCATCGAGCAGACCCTCCTTGGACCCGAAGTAGTGGTAGACCAGCGCGGGGTCCACCTCGGCGGCCCGGGCCACCGCCCGGATGGTGGTGCCGGCCCAGCCATGTTCGGCGAACGCCGCACGGGCGGCGCCCAGGATGCGGGCGGCCAGCACGCCGCGCTCATCACGCGGCCCCGGCGTCGCCGGCTTTTTCACCATGGTTTCACCATACCGTG
>PPEA01000621.1 GCA_002967005.1 Mycobacterium talmoniae | reverse complement strand
GCCGTCGCCGCCCACCACCAAGCGCCCGGCGCGAGCCGTCGCGCAGCACGACCCGCACCGACCCCGCACCGTGTCGGTGTTCGGCGACTCGATCGGCTGGACACTGATGCACTACCTGCCGGCCACCCCCGGCTACGACTTCATCGACCACACCATCATCGGCTGCAGCATCGTGCGGGCCGGGCCGTACAGCTACTCCGGGGAGACCCTGGACCAAAAATCCGAATGCGACGCCTGGCCCAGTCGATGGGCCCAGCAGGTCGCCACCGACCAACCGGACGTGGCGCTGCTGATCATCGGCCGGTGGGAGACGGTGGACCGGGTCAACGAGGGTCGCTGGACCCACATCGGTGACCCCACCTTCGACGCGTATCTCACCGTCGAACTGCGCCGCGCGTTCGACGTGCTCGGCTCCACCGCGCCCGGGTGGCGGTCACCACGGTGCCCTACAGCCGCTACGGAGAGAAACCGGACGGCAGCCTGTACCCCGAGGACGACCCACACCGGGTCGACCAGTGAACGCGCTGCTGCGCCGCGTGATCGGCCACAACCGCAACATCACCGTCGTCGACCTCAACAAGAAGCTCTGTCCGGATGGCGTCTACACCGCCAAGGTCGACGGCATCAAGGTCCGCAGCGACGGCGTGCACTTCACCCAAGAGGGCGCGGAGTGGCTGACCCCGTGGCTGGAGCAGGCTCTGCGCTAGCGGCGCGATGTGCGCAGCTTCACAGCCGGCCGCCCTTCCCGGAATAAAATTAGTTTTGCTAACGTAGTTTTTGTTGTGCGCAGCGTCGCGCAGACCAACTTCCCCAATTTGCTTGTTTAGAGGTTTGTGTTATGTCAATTGAAACCCAGGACGAGCGGCTGGAGCGCCGCATCGCCGATTTGACCGCCACCGACCCGCAGTTCGCCGCCGCCCGGCCCAACCCGGACGTCGCCGCGGCCACCGAGCAGCCCGAGTTGGGCTTGCCGCAGGTCATCCAAACGGTGCTGGACGGCTACGCCGACCGACCCCGCGCTGGGGACAACGCGCGGTCGAGTTTCGTCACCGACCCGGCCACCGGCCGCACCGCCGCTTCGCTG
>PPEA01000620.1 GCA_002967005.1 Mycobacterium talmoniae | reverse complement strand
GCGGGCCCTGGAGATCCTCGGCGACACGGTGCCCGACCATCTGGCCGCGGCCGGCAAGCTGCGCGTCGAGCACCGGCAGGCGTCGCTGGAGGAGCTGGGTCGCTGGCCGACCCGCCGATGACCAAAGACGCTGTGGCCGGCCGCATCCGGCGGCTGCTGTCGATGGCCGACCGCAAGGCCAAACAGGACGGCATCCCCGACACCGAGTCGGCGGTCACCCCCGACCTCCTCGAAGACGCCTAGTTCGGCTTGCCGCGAGCGTGCGTGTCCCCGGTCGACACGCCGAGGAAAAACCCGGTTCTGCGCACGCTCGCGGGCCGCTGGGCGGCGATAACCGCCGGTGCTCGACGGCGGTAAGCGCCACACTTGACGGGTGAATGTCGGTAAGTCGCTGTCCGCGGTGGCCCAACAGATGTACAGCCACCGCGACGAGTTCGTCGTCGACCTGGTGGAGGTGACGAAGGCGGAGATCCGGGCTCTCGACCACGACACCCGGATGGTGGACCTGCTGACGGCCAGCATCACCGAGGTCGTCGTTGCCGGCATTCACCATGTGGATCTGGAGGCGCCGGACGCGCCGGTGCAGGCCCCGACGGCCGCGTTGGCCTACGCACGGGCGCTCGCCCAGCGCGACGTTCCGCTGTCGGCGTTGATCCGGGCGTACCGGATCGGCCATGCCCGCTTCGTGGAATCGGCGATGCAGCACGCGTCGTCGTTGGAGCCCGACGTGCGGGTGCCGACGATCATCGAACTGGTCAACCGCGCGGCCCGTTTCATCGACGTGGTGTGTGACCAGGTGGGGGTCGCCTACGAGCAGGAGCGCGACCGGTGGGTGAGCCGGCGCAGCGGCCTGCGCCAGCAGTGGGTCGGCGAGGTGCTCGCCGGTGAGCCGGTCGATCTGCACCGGGCCGAGGAGGCGTTGGGCTACCGGTTGGACGGTCGGCATCTGGCGGCGGTGGCGTGGGCGGACGCGGCGGTGCCCGCCGGTGATGCGGCGGCCCTCTTCGATCAGGTGCGGTCGCGGGCGGCCGCCGAGCTGGGCGCGGTGGGGCGCCCGTTGATGGTCCCGACCGACGAACGCGAAGTGCGGCTGTGGTTTTCGCTGCGCGGCGGCGACCGGATCCACCCCGCGCGGGTGCGGGCGGCGCTGGAATCCTCCGGTTTGCGCGCCGGCCTGGCGTTCGGCGACGTGGGTCAGGGCCTCGGTGGTTTTCGCCGCTCGCTGACGCAGGCCGAACGGGTCAAGGCGGTGGCGCTGGCCGGCCGCGGCCGACCCGCCACCCACGTCGTTTTCTATGCCGAGGTCGCGCCGATCGCGTTGATGGCCGGCGACCTGGACGGGCTGCGCAGTTTCGTCGCCGACGCGCTGGGTGAGCTCAGTGTGGACGACGAGCGCAACGAGTGGCTCCGCGAGACGCTGCGCGAGTTCTTGGCCCGCAACCGCAGCTATGTGGCGACGGCCCACGCCATGATCCTGCACCGCAACACCATTCAGTACCGGGTGGCGCAGGCAATGGAACTGTGTGGGCAGAGCTTCGATGACCCCGACGCCCCGAACGCCCTGGTGGGGGTGCAGATCGCGCTGGAGGTCTGCCGGTGGATGGCCCCGGCGGTGCTGCGCCCGGCGAAGCGCACCACCGCCAGCCGCTGACGCCGTTTCGTGCTGTCCGTACAACGGTGAGGACGAGCTTCGTCCCCGGCGACTATGGTCTAGGCCACTTTTAGCGCCGTACTGTTACGCCCAGCAACGGTGAATCGCCAGTTGAGGAGGCTAACGATGCATTTCGCGACATTGCCGGACCAGCGCGCCGCGCACGACCCGCACGGTGCGGCGTTAGCCGATCAGCACAACGGGCAGCTGACGAACGCCCAGCTGCTGCAGCGGGTGCAGGACGCCGCCGACCGCTTTCGGCGTGCCGGGGTCGGCGCCGGTGACGTCGTCGCGGTGCAACTGCCCAACCGGATCGAGCTGATCGTGGCGTTGTTCGCCGCGTGGCGGCTCGGTGCCGCCGCGACACCGGTTAACCCGGCCCTGACACCCAGCGAAACCGACTTTCAGCTCGCCGACTCCGCGGCGCGGATCCTGGTCTGCGACGACGCCGCGTCGGGTCACGCCACCGCCGGCTACCCGGTGCTGACGCTGAGCCAGTTGACCGGTCACGACGACACCGCGCCGCAACCAGCCGACCCGGTGCTGTCGAAAGACGCTGTGGCCCTGCTGGTTTACACCAGCGGAACCACAGGGCGACCCAAGGGCGTGGAATTGACCCACGCCAACATCATGGCGATGGCGCAGTCGATGATCGCGTTCACCGGGCTGGGCCCCGCCGACCACAGCCTGCTGATCTTGCCGCTGTTTCACGTCAACGGCATCGTGGTCAGTGTGTTGGCCCCGCTGCTGGCGGGAGGACGGGCCACGGTGGCGGGCCGGTTCGACCCGACCACCTTCTTCGACCTCGTCGAACGGATCAGGCCCACAACGTTTTCCGCGGTCCCTACCATTTACGGCATGTTGGCCGCGCTGGGCGACGACGTGGTGCCCGACACCAGTTCGCTGCGGTACGCCGTCTGCGGGGCGGCACCGATGCCGGTCGAGCTGATCCGCCGGTTCGAAGGCCGCTACCACGTCCCGATCGTTGAGGGCTACGGACTGTCGGAGGGTACCTGCGCCGCCACCAGCAACCCGCTGCACGGGGTGCGCAAACCCGGCACCGTCGGCATCGCCCTGCCCGGGGTGCAGGTCGCGACGATGAACGACCGGGGCCAGTTGGTCACCGACGGTTCGCCCGGTGAGGTCGTCATCAAGGGGCCCATCGTGATGCGCGGCTACCTCAACCGGCCCGAGGAGACCGCGAAGACAATCATCGACAGCTGGCTGCACACCGGCGATATCGGCGTCCTGGACGCCGACGGCTATCTCACCCTGGTCGACCGGGTGAAGGACATGATCATTCGCGGCGGGGAAAACATCTACCCCAAAGAGATCGAGTCGGCCATCTACACCCACCCCGACGTGCGGGAGGCCGCCGTGGTCGGCCGCCCCGACCCGGTCTACGGCGAAGTTCCGGTGGCGTTTGTGTTCTTCCGGGACGGCGCCGACACCACGCCCGACACGCTGCGCGAGCACCTCACGAAGTCGCTGGCCAAATACAAGCTGCCCACCGAAATCATCGCGGTGGCAGGGCTTCCCAAGAACCCGGTCGGCAAGATCGACAAGCCGGCCCTGCGCCGCCGATTCGTCACCGCCACCACCTGACACCCAACGAGGTCATCATGGGATTCATCACACCGTCGGTTCCCGACGTCGACTCCGCCAGCTGGCGCACCCGCCCGTGGCGCGACCGGATCCAGGTTTGCAGCCGGCACTGGGCCGAACACGGCTTCGGCACCCCGTCGGCGATCTATCTGCTCTACCTGCTGAAAATCGGGGCGTATGTGGCCGGCGCCGCGGCGGTCATCGCGCTGACCCCGGGGTTGGGCGGGCTGGGTCGCATCGCCGACTGGTGGACGCAGCCGATCGTGTACCAGAAGGTCGTCGTGTTCACCCTGCTGTTCGAGATCCTGGGGTTGGGCTGCGGATCGGGCCCGCTGACCGGCCGGTTCTGGCCGCCGATCGGTGGCGTCCTGTACTGGTTGCGGCCCAACACCATTCGGCTACCGCCCTGGCCGGGGAAAGTTCCGTTCACCCGCGGCGACAGCCGCACCCTCGTTGACGTCGCGCTGTACGCCACCGTGCTGATCTGCGGGGTGTGGGCGCTGCTGTCGCCCGGCCACGGCGGCCCGGTCACCGACACCGGCGACGTCGGCCTGCTCGACCCGATGCTGGTGGTGCCGATGATCATCGCCCTGGTGCTGCTGGGGCTGCGCGACAAGACCATCTTCCTGGCCGCCCGGGCCGAGCACTACGGGCTCACCCTGCTGGTGTTCTTTTTTCCGTACCTCGACCAGATGGCGGCGTTCAAAATCATCCTGCTCGGACTGTGGTGGGGAGCGGCGACCTCCAAGCTCAACCACCACTTCCCGTACGTGGTGGCGGTGATGATGAGCAACAACGCGCTGCTGCGGCCCAAGGTGTTCACCTGGTTCAAACGCAAGCTCTACCGCGACCCGGTCCACGACCTGCGGCCCACCCGGTTACCGCACCTGATGGCCCACGTGGGCGGCACCACGGCGGAATTCATCGTGCCGGCGGTGCTGGTGTTCGTCGCCGGCGACCAGCCGTGGCGCTGGATCCTGATCGGGTTCATGGTGATCTTCCACCTCAACATCATTTCCAACCTCCCGATGGGGGTCCCGTTGGAGTGGAATGTGTTCTTCATCTTCTCGCTGTTCTACCTGTTCGGTCACTACGGCGCGATCCAGGTTTACGACCTGCACTCGCCGCTGCTGCTGGGCATCCTGATCATCGGGTTGGTCGTGGTGCCGATCGCGGGAAACCTGTTTCCCCAACAGATTTCGTTCCTGCCCGGGATGCGCTACTACGCCGGGAACTGGGCCACCAGCCTGTGGTGCTTCCGCGACGGCGCCGAGGACATCATCGAAAGCAACGTGGTGAAAAGCTCGGCGCTGGTGATCAACCAGTTGACCAAACTCTATGACGCGGCCACCGCCGAACTCGTGGCCGACAAGGTTCCGGGGGCGTTCCGCTCCCTGCACTTGCACGGCCGGGCCCTCAACGGGCTGCTGCCCCGCGCGATCGACGACGAGGCCGACTACAACATCCGGGAGGGCGAAATCGTCGCCGGGCCGCTGATCGGCTGGAACTTCGGCGAAGGTCACCTGCACAACGAGCAATTGGCGCACGCGGTGCAGCGGCGCTGCCAGTTCGCCGACGGGGACCTGCGGGTCATCATCCTGGAAGGCCAGCCCATCCACCGCCAAACGCAGGCCTACCGCATCGTCGACGCCAAATCCGGGCTGATCGAGGCGGGCTATGTCACCGTGGAGGACATGCTGAGCCGTCAGCCCTGGCCCGAACCCGGCGATGAGTTCCCGGTGCACGTCACCGCCCGCGGCACCGACAAAGCCGCCCGATGACTAAGGCCGTCGTCGTCGCGCCGGACCCAACGGGCTGGCCGGCGCGATCCACCTGGCCCGCAACGGGGTTGACGTGCAGGTGCTCGAGGCCGCCGACACCATCGGCGGGGAGCGCGCTCCGGCGAGCTGACGGCGCCCGGGGTGATCCACGATTACTGCTCGGCCGGCGCACCCGATGGGGGTGGGTTCACCGTTCTGGAACGACATCGACCTGCCGCGGTACGGGCTGACCTGGAAATGGCCGGAGGTCGACTGCGCCCACCCGCTCGACGACGGCACCGCCGGGGTGCTGTACCGGTCGCTGGACACCACCGTGGCCGGGATGGGCGCGGTCGCCCGCCGGTGGCGGCTGGC
>PPEA01000062.1 GCA_002967005.1 Mycobacterium talmoniae | reverse complement strand
CTGAGCCTCCCGGGTGGCCTGCGCGATCGCGGCCTTGAACGCCGGCTCCGGCACCGGCTGCGGCCACGGTTCGCCGCGTTCGATGGCCAGTTCACCGGGGGTTTTGATCGGCGGCTTGTCCGACGGGATGCGGCCACCGAAGTCGTCGAACATGGTCAGCCGCGGCCGCTTGGTCACATCGGCGAAGATCGCTTCCAGCTCGGCGCGGTGCAGGGTCTCCTTCTCCAGCAGCTCGCCGGCCAACGTGTCGAGCACGTCGCGGTATTCGGTGAGGATCTCCCACGCCTCGGTGTGGGCGGCCTCGATCAGCTTGCGGACCTCATCGTCGATGCCGCGGGCCACCTCGTGGCTGTAGTCCGGCTGGGTGCCCATGGTGCGGCCCAAAAACGGGTCGCCGTGCTCGGTGCCGTATTTGACCGCACCGAGTTTGGCGCTCATGCCGTATTCGGTGACCATCGACCGGGCGATCTTGGTGGCCTTCTCGATATCGGACACCGCACCGGTGGTCGGCTCCCGGAACACCAGTTCCTCGGCGGCCCGCCCACCCATCGCGAAGACCAGCCGCGCGATCATCTCCGACCGGGTCATCAGGCCCTTGTCGTCCTCGGGCACCGACACCGCGTGCCCGCCGGTGCGGCCCCGAGCCAAGATGGTGACCTTGTAGATCGGCTCGATGTCGGGCATCGCCCAGGCCGCCAGGGTGTGGCCGCCCTCGTGGTAGGCGGTGATCTTCTTCTCCAGCTCGCTGATCACCCGGCCCTTGCGGCGCGGGCCGCCGATCACCCGGTCCACCGCCTCTTCCAGCGCCAGCCCGGTGATCACGGTGCCGTTCTCCCGCGCGGTCAGCAGCGCGGCCTCGTTGATGACGTTGGCCAGGTCGGCGCCGGACATGCCCACGGTGCGTTTGGCCAGCCCGTCCAGGTCCGCGTCCGGCGCCATCGGCTTGCCCTTGGCGTGCACCCGCAGCACCGCCTTGCGGCCGGCCAGATCCGGGTTGGACACCGGGATTTGCCGGTCGAAGCGGCCCGGGCGCAGCAGCGCCGGGTCCAGAATGTCGGGCCGGTTGGTGGCCGCGATCAACATGACCCCGGCGCGCTCCCCGAACCCGTCCATCTCGACCAGCAGCTGGTTCAGCGTCTGCTCGCGTTCGTCGTGGCCGCCGCCCAGCCCGGCGCCGCGCTGCCGGCCGACGGCGTCGATCTCGTCGACGAAGATGATGCACGGGCTGTTCTGCTTGGCCTGCTCGAACAGGTCACGCACCCGGGAGGCGCCCACCCCGACGAACATCTCGACGAAGTCGGAGCCGGAGATGGTGAAAAACGGCACCCCGGCCTCCCCGGCCACCGCGCGGGCCAGCAGCGTCTTGCCGGTTCCCGGTGGGCCGTACAGCAGCACGCCCTTGGGGATCTTGGCGCCCAGCGCCTGATACCGCGCCGGGTTTTGCAGGAAGTCCTTGATCTCGTAGAGCTCCTCGACCGCCTCGTCGACCCCGGCCACGTCGGCGAAGGTGGTTTTGGGCATGTCCTTGGAGAGCTGCTTGGCCCGCGATTTGCCGAAGCCGAAGCCCATCCGGGCGCCGCCCTGCATCCGGGAGAACATCACGAACAGCCCGACCAGCAGCAGCAGCGGCAGCAGGTAGACCACCAGCGAGCCCAGGATGCTGCCCTGGTTGACGACCGTTTTGATCTGGGTGTGCTTGCCGCTCAACGCGTCGTACAGCGGCACCGCGTACCCGGTCGGATATTTGGTGATGACTTTGTCGGAACCGTCGGTGTCCTTGGTGGAGCTCTTCAACTTCAACCGCAGCTGCTGCTCGCGGTCGTCGATTTGCGCGCTTTCGACATTGCCGGCGTCGATCTGCGCGAGCGCCACCGAGGTGTCCACGGGTTTGTACCCGCGGGTGTCGTCGCTCATATAGAAGAACAGCCAGCCGAGCAGCAGCACGACACCAATCGCGGTGACGGTGCGGATCACGTTTTTCCGGTTCATCGAGCATCGGCCGTACTCGGCCAAGTCCTTCCCATATGCGCAGCTGGACGTATTTCAGGCTACCGCCCGTATAACGGCCGGCAGTTCCCGGCGGGTCTTTCCGGACCGCGCGCGGCTGTGCTTTGGTGTGATGGTGGGCACATCAACCGAGCGGTTAGTCGACACCAACGGCGTGCAATTGCGGGTGGTCGAGGCCGGTGAGCGCGGGGCACCGGTGGTGATCCTCGCGCACGGCTTCCCTGAACTGGCGTTTTCCTGGCGCCATCAGATCCCGGTGCTCGCCGAGGCCGGCTACCACGTGCTGGCCCCCGACCAGCGCGGTTACGGCGGCTCGTCACGGCCGGAGGCGATCGAGGCCTACGACATCCACGCGCTGACCGCCGACCTGGTCGGCCTGCTCGACGACGTCGGCGCGGACCGCGCCGTGTGGGTCGGGCACGACTGGGGCGCCCCGGTGGTGTGGAACGCCGCCCTGCTGCACCCCGAACGGGTGGCCGCCGTGGCGGGACTCAGCGTCCCGCCGACGCCGCGGCCCCAGCAGCGACCGACCGAGGCGTGGCGGCGCATGATCGGGGACAACTTCTTCTACATCCTGTATTTCCAGCAGCCCGGCGTCGCCGACGCCGAACTCGACAGCGATCCGGCCCGCACCATGCGCCGGATGATCGGTGGCCTGCGTCCCCCGGACGACGCGGGCGCGGGCATGCGGATGGTCGCCCCCGGCCCGGAGGGCTTCATCGACCGACTGCCCGAACCCGACGGGCTGCCGGACTGGATCCGCGCCGACGAACTCGACCACTACATCGCCGAATTCGCCCGGACCGGGTTCACCGGCGGGCTGAACTGGTACCGCAACTTCGACCGCAACTGGGAAACCACCGCCCACCTCGCCGGCGCCACCACCGACGTGCCGGCGTTGTTTATGGCCGGCACCGCCGACCCGGTGCTCGGGTTCACCCGCCGCGACCGGGCCGCCGAGGTGGTCACCGGCCCGTACCGGGAGGTGCTGATCGAAGACGCCGGGCACTGGCTGCAGCAGGAACGCCCCGACGAGGTCAACGCGGCGTTGCTGGACTTCCTGGCCGGGGTGGAGCAGTGATGGGCGCACCGCTGCGGTTCGGGGTGTTCATCACCCCGTTTCACCCGATCGGCCAATCCCCCACGGTGGCGCTGGAATACGACCTGGAGCGGGTGGTCGCCCTGGACCGGCTCGGGTTCGACGAGGCCTGGTTCGGCGAACACCATTCCGGCGGCTACGAATTGATCGCCTGCCCGGAGGTGTTCATCGCGGCGGCCGCCGAACGCACCAAACACATCCGGCTGGGCACCGGGGTGGTGTCGCTGCCGTACCACCACCCGCTGATGGTGGCCGACCGCTGGGTGCTGCTGGATCATCTGACCCGGGGCCGGGTGATGTTCGGCACCGGGCCGGGGGCGCTGCCGTCGGACGCCTACATGATGGGCATCGACCCGGTCGAGCAGCGCCGGATGATGCAGGAATCGCTGGAGGCGATCCTGGCGCTGTTTCGGGCCGCGCCCGACGAACGCATCGACCGCCACTCGGACTGGTTCACGCTGCGCGACGCCGCGCTGCACATCCGGCCCTACACCCACCCGTATCCGGAAATCTCCACCGCGGCAATGATTTCGCCGTCCGGGCCGCGGCTGGCCGGGGCGCTGGGCACCTCGCTGCTGTCGTTGTCGATGTCGGTGCCCGGCGGGTTTGCGGCGTTGGAGACGGCGTGGGAGGTGGTGCGTGAGCAGGCGGCCAAGGCCGGCCGGGACGAACCGGACCGGGCCGACTGGCGGGTGCTGGGCATCATGCACCTGGCCGACACCCGGGAGCAGGCCATCGAGGACTGCACCTACGGGCTGCAGGATTTCGCCGACTACTTCGGTGCGGCGGGGTTCGTCCCGCTGGCCAGTGAGGTGGAAGGGTCCCCGCAGACGCCGCGGGAGTTCGTCGAGGCCTACGCGGCGACCGGCAACTGCTGTATCGGCACCCCCGAGGACGCGATCGCCTACATCACCGACCTGCTGGACCGCTCCGGCGGATTCGGCACCCTGCTGCTGCTCGGCCACGACTGGGCGGCGCCATCAGCCACCTACCACTCCTATGAGCTGTTCGCCCGCAAGGTGATTCCGCATTTCACCGGGCAGCTGACCGCGGCGCGGGCCTCCCATGACTGGGCCAAGGGCATGCGCGATGCGCTGTTCGGCCGGGCCGGGGAGGCGATCATGAAAGCCGTCGGCGAACACACCGACGAACTGGCCAAGGAGCAGCGCTGATGCGCGCCGCGGTGCTGCGCGACGGGCGGATGGTGTGCCGCGACGACGTGCCCGAGCCGGTGCCCGGCCCCGGCCAGGTGCTGGTCGGGGTGCGGGCCTGCGGGATCTGCGGATCGGACCTGCATTTCGCCGCGCACGGCGCGGAGATGCTGGCGTTGACCCAGCAAATGGCCGGCATGCCGGTGGATCCCGGTGCCGGGGTCGATTTGGCCGGTGACGTGTTCATGGGTCACGAGTTCGCCGCCGAGGTGATCGAGGCCGGGCCGGACACCGACACCCATCCGCCGGGCACCCTGGTGACCTCGCTGCCGATCCTGGTCTCGGCCACCGGCATGGAGCCGATCGTCTACTCCAACACCACCATCGGCGGCTACGCCGAGCGGATGCTGCTGTCGGCGCCGCTGCTGTTGGCCATCCCCAACGGGCTGGATCCGCGGCACGCCGCGCTGACCGAGCCAATGGCGGTCGGGCTGCACGCGGTCAACAAGTCGGGCGTCGGCCGCGGCGACACCGCGGTGGTGCTCGGCTGCGGCCCGATCGGCATCGCCATCATCGCGGCGCTGCGCAACGCCGGCG
>PPEA01000619.1 GCA_002967005.1 Mycobacterium talmoniae | reverse complement strand
GACGCCGCCGCTCCGCCGCACGCGCCGGGCACCTACCCCTTCACCGTCGAGGAGTTCTCCCCCGGCCCCAACGGCCCCGGCTACACCGGCGACTACCGCGCGTTCGGGCTCACCCCCGACCAGCTGGTGTTGTACATGCCCGACGCCCCGATACTGCGGGAAAACCCCAGTCCCCCCGACCGGTTGGCGTGGTCGATGGACGGCGGAACCGTCACCGCGCGAGTGCCGCTGGCCGCGCTGGCCGGGTCACTGCGCCCGGAATACGGCGGCACCTAGCGGTGTCCGGGTCGGGGCGGCGAGCAGACGCAAAAGCCCCCATATCAACGACGATTCCGGGGCTTTTGCGTCTGCTCGCGGGGGAGACCTGAACTTGCGCAGACCGAACAACGAGAAAAGGAGCGGTACCAGATGTCAACCAAGAACTCCCGGCTGGCCCAGCTGTCTGGGCTGAGCCTTGCCGGTGTCGGGCTCGCCCACTTCATCAAGCCACGAGTGTTTGAGCGGATCACCACGTTCACCCATCCGCGGGCCACCCGGCGGCATGTGTACCTCAACGGCGGCGTCGAGACGCTGCTGGGGCTGGGGTTCACCCGGCCGCGCAGCCGCCGGCTCGCGGCGCTCGGGTTACTCGGCTATTTGGAATACGTGCGCCGCAATATCCGCAACCGGTGGCGCGACGCCTGAGTTCGGCTGCGCGAGCAACGCGTTGCCGATTGCGCGGTTTCATACGCCAGGCGGCCGAAAAGCGTATGAATCCGCACAGTCGGCGCGCAAACTAGCTACGGCAGCGGCTTGTGAGCGGCGTGCAGCGCCACAATGCCGCCGGTGAGGTTGCGCCACCGCACCGCCGTCCACCCGCAGCGCCCGATCTGCTGGGCCAGCGCCGCCTGGCCGGGCCAGGCCCGAATCGACTCGGCCAGATACACGTAGGCCTCCGGGTTGCTGGACACCGCGCGGGCCACCCGCGGCAGCGCCTGCATCAGATATTCCTTGTAGGCGGTGGCGAATAGCGGGTTGGTCGGGGTGGAGAACTCGCACACCACCAGTCGGCCGCCGGGCCGGGTGACCCGCGCCATCTCGGCCAGCGCCGCCTCGTGGTCGACGACGTTGCGCAGCCCGAAGCTGATGGTGACCGCGTCGAACACGGCGTCGCCGAACGGCAGCCGGGTGGCGTCCCCGGCGACCTTGGGCACCTGCCGGGCCCGTCCGGCCGCGAGCATCCCCACCGAGAAGTCGGTGGCCACACACCAGGCCCCCGAGCGGGCCAACTCCACCGTCGACACCGCGGTGCCCGCCGCCAGGTCGAGCACCTTTTCGCCCGGACCGATCCGCAGCGCCGACCGGGTGGCCCGGCGCCAGGAGCGGTCCTGGCCCAGCGACAGCACCGTGTTGGTCACGTCGTAGCGGCGGGCCACGCCGTCGAACATCGACGCGACCTCGCGGGGGTCCTTGTCCAGGGCGGCGCGGCTCACCCGGCCGACGCTACCCGCCCGCGCCGAGAAGCCCGGCGGCGACGTGAGCCGCACCCGTGCGCCCCGGAAGTTAATCGCGACTCCGCGAGGCGGTGCGACGCGGTCGGCCTATCGCACAGCGTCTCCCATGCGCGTCGACGCGCGCAACACTACGACGTTGAACATCCGCTCAAATCTGCCTATGCCATGACGCATGAAAAGACCAGGTCATAGCCAGTTTATGCCAGCTGTACCAGCCAAACCATGGTAAGAATTGCTATTAACTTATGCTTGCGCGGGCGTCACCGAATGTGACATGCTGCACATATCCGGCCGAGGGCCGGTCAGGTCGTCAGCTTCGGAGGGACACGTTGACACGCAGGTCGAAGACGCCCGCGGGCCCGCCCCGCCGACACCCGGAGGTGTGCCCGTGATGGCGCTGGTGCGGATCATCGACCTGGTGGTCCGCGTGATCAGATACCTGGCCACCCCCGAGGCCCGTTTCCTACGGGCCGGGCTAGTGACCGTGGCGGTCTGCGGTGCGCTGGTCGGCGCGGCCGGCGTCATCTGGCTGCTGGCCCAGTTGCCGGCGCTGCTCGGGACCGTCCCCGCCGGGCAATAGCCGTCCACCCAGCCGAAAGGAACGCTGCATGTCGACTCCTCACTGTGCCACCGATGTCGAGGCGCCGCCCGTGTTGACCACCGCGCAGACCCGTATCCAGATCGGCGCCTACACCCGCCGCTGGAACACCGAAGAACTCGTCGACCCCACCGACGCACTGGATTTCTGGACGGCAGCGGCGTCCGCCGCCAACGTCGTCATGCAGATGGCGCACCCGGGGGTCGGCTACGGCGTGGTGGAAAGCCGGGTGGAATCCGGCGCCCTGATGGAACACCCGTGGAAGCGGTTGCGCACCACGGCGCAGTATCTCGCGGTCGCGGTGCTGGGCACCGAGGAAGAGCGCGCCGCCTACCGCGAGGCGGTCAACGTCGTCCACCGTCAGGTCCGCTCCACCGACGCAAGCCCGGTGAAATACAACGCCTTCGACCGCAACCTGCAGCTGTGGGTGTCGGCCTGCCTGTTCATCTTCTACGAGGACACCTATCAGCTGCTGCACGGCAAGATGACCGAGGAGCAAGCGGAGAACTTCTATCAGCACGCCCGGCCGATCGGCACCACCTTGCAGGTCACCGACGACGACTGGCCGGCCACCCGCGCCGACTTCGACGTCTACTGGAACACCCAATGCGCGCAACTGCGCATCGACGAACCGATCCGCGAATACGCCTTCAAGCTGATCAACCTGAAAATGATCAACCCGTTCCTGCGCATCCTGCTGGCGCCGTTGTTGCGGTTCTTGACCATCGGATTTCTCGCCCCGGTGTTTCGGGAGATGTTGGGCGTCAGCTGGAGCGAGACCGAACAGCGCCAGTTCGAGAACCTGTTCCTGTTCGTGTCGTTCGTCAACCGGTTCCTGCCGCGGTTCCTGCGCACCTACAACTACACCGTGTTGATGGCCGACGTGCGCCGACGGATCCGCCGGCACAAGGCGCTGGTCTAGGGATGGCGATACGCAACGGGGCCGACCTCGGCCCCGACAGTATGCTGTGGCGCTACCTGGGGGATCGGCGCTATCTGTTCACCCTGCCCCGCGCGGTGTGTCTGCAGTTGCTGCATCCCAGCATCGCCGCGGGCATCAGCCAGCACGCGCTGATGCGCGACCGCATCTGGCAGCACAAGAAGCGCACGGTGACCCAGGCCGTCACCATCGCCTACAGCAGCATCGACATGGCGCCCCAGATGCGGTTCTCCCATGAACACGTCAAGGGCCGCGACGGCTACGGCGACAAATACCATGCGCTGACCCCCGACATCTTCCACTTCCAGCACGCCACCTACGTGGAATGTCTTTTCGTGCTGGTGAATACGTTCATCAAGAAGCTCGACCCCGACGAACACGACCAGCTCTACGCCGAATGCTGCAGCTGGTATCGGCGCTACGGCATCTCCACCCGGCCGATGCCGGGCAGCTACCCGGAGTTCGTCGAGTACTTCGAGGACTTCACCCGCGCGGAGTTGCGGGCCGGGCCGCACTTCGAGCCGTTCCGCGAGGAGATCTTCCACCCGTCGAGCTGGTGGCAGAAAACGGTGCCGCACCGCGCCATTCGCGCCCTGCAGCATCCGCGGGCCCAAGAACTCACCGGGGTAACGGCCAGCCCGGCGGACCGCCGCGCACTGTGGCGGTTCGTCCAGCTGGCCCGCACCTCCCAGCTGGCACCGCGGCACATCTGGAATGCCCGGGCGCGCACCGCGTTAAGCGCGGCGAGTTAGGTGCTACCGGCACGCCCGGCGTGGACCCGGCGAGGCGGACATATGGGAAGGATCGCGTGATCGATCAACTATCCGCGCTTGCGACCCGCGCTCCGAAGGTGACGCTCGCGGTCGCGGCCGTCGTGTTCGTGCTCTGCGGTCTTAGCGCCACGCAGCTGGTGGATCGGCTGTCGTTGGGGGGCGCGATCAACCCGGACGCCGAATCATCACGCGCTAACGCGATTCTGGCCAGCGATTTTGGCGTGTCGGGGATGCAGTTGATCCTTGCGGTCGAATCCCCCGACGGTGTCGGCGGGGTACCGGCTGAGCGCCGTGCGATGCCGATCGTCGAGGGGCTGCGCTCGGATAGCCGGGTGCGCACAGTCGTATCGGCATGGACCGACCCGCAGCTGCGGGCGCGGTTGAGCGACCGCGATGGCCGGGTCGGTTTGATCGTGGCCAACCTGATCGGCGACGACAACCAGGCGCAGAAGATTGCCGCCGATCTGTCCGCACGCTATGTCGGTACGACCGACGGGGTAACCGTCACCGCGGGCGGCCAAGCGATGCTGCTCAGCGAGATCAACACGCGCGCACCACGCGATGTAGCGCTGGTCGAGCCGATCGCCATGGCGGTGACGTTCCTACTGCTGGTGTGGTTCCTGCGCAGCGCGCTCGCCGCGATGATCCCGGTTCTGGTCGGCGGCTTAGCGATCGCCGCGACGACGGCCGTGTTGTTCGTCCTCAGTCTGGTCATGGATTTGTCGGTGTTCGCACTCAACATCGCGACCATGCTCGGACTGGCGTTGGCGATCGACTACTCGCTGCTGATCATCGCACGCTACCGCGAGGAGATCGCCCAAGGAACCGACCAGTCAACGGCCATCGCGGTCGCCATGCGCACCGGGGGCAGGGCGGTGCTGTTCTCCGGCCTGACGGTCGCGATCTCGATGGTCGGAATGGCGTTCTTCCCGATGGTGTTTCTCCGTTCGCTCGGCTATGCGGGGATCGCGGTGGTGGTGCTGTCGATCCTGCTGACCCTGATCTGTGTGCCCGCGCTGCTGGCGGTCTTCGGCGAGCGGATCAACCGCAAACCGTTACGGGAGGCCGCCGCACCAGAATCGCGGCCGCTGTACCGGGTGGCGGTGGTGGTGCAGCGACACCCGGCGCTGGTCGGCCTGTCCGTCCTGGCCGTTCTGCTGGTGCTGGGAGTTCCGTTCCTCGGTGTGCGACTCGGACTCCCCGACGACCGGGTGCTGCCCACATCGGTGCAGTCGCGGCAGGTGGGTGACATGATTCGACAGCACTTCGCCGACAACCCCACCGGGACCGTGCCGATCGTGCTCCGGCACGTCGGGACCGCCGATCAGTGGACAGTCGGCAACTATGCCAAACAACTGTCGGCGGTGGCGGATGTCGATCTGGTGGTCGCCCCGACCGGGAGCTATGCCCACGGGCATGCGCGCGGGCCCGGCGATCCACACTTCACCTCGGGCGACACCATGCGCCTCCAGGTCTCCACCCATGTGGACCCCTACTCCACCGCCGGTCAGCGACTGCTCACCGAGCTGCGCGCCCTCCCCGCCCCCGCGCCCACGCTGTTTAGCGGCCTGGCACAACAGAACCGGGACACCGCGAAAGGCATCGTGACGGCATTTCCGAAGACGCTGGCCTGGATCGCCCTGACCACGTTTGTGCTCCTGCTCCTGCTCACCGGCAGTGTGGTGCTTCCGCTCAAAGCGTTGGTGATGAACACACTGTCGCTCACCACGACCTTCGGGGCATTGGTCTGGATCTTCCAAGACGGCCATCTCGGCGGGCTGGGAACCAGCGGCGCGGGCTACACCGTCGCCTACGTGCCGGTGTTGTTGTTCTGCTTCGCCTTCGGCCTGTCCATGGACTACGAGGTCTTCCTGCTATCTCGGTTCGCCGAGGAATGGGAACACTCCGGGCGCACCCGCGCCGACAACGACCGCGCCGTCGCCCTCGGGCTCGCCCGCTCGGGTCCGGTGGTGACGGCGGCGGCGGTGCTGATGGCGGTGGTGTTCGCCGGAGTCGCGGTCAGCAGCATCTTGGTGTTGCGAATGCTCGGCCTCGGGATGATGATGGCCGTCCTCATCGATGCCACGGTGATCAGGACGCTGCTGGTGCCCGCATTCATGCGTGTGGCGGGCACCTGGAACTGGTGGGCGCCCCGATGGTTCCGTCCTGCACTGGCGAAAGTCCGGGTGCGCCACTGACCCTCACGTTACGACTCGAGTTATGCCCCACCTGACCCCCGAATTACGCGTACCAGAAAGGTAAATCTCCCGATGCCCCTGTTCAATCCGAAGACCGACACCTTCGACGAGTTTGACCCGAAGACCCGCGAGCTCCTCGCCGCGACGGTCGAATTCTTCGAGACCAAAGGCAAGGAAAAACTCGTCGCCGACGGCTATTCCGACCGCTGGTACGACGACTGGATGCAATTTCTGGCCGATTCCCGGGTGCTCGCCTACCTCGCGACGCCGACCGCACACGGCGACGGCGATCCCGACAAGCGCTGGGACACCGCGCGGATCGCGAAGTTCAACGAGATCACCGGCTTCTACGGGTCCGCGTACTGGTACGCGTGGGGGGTTTCCACGCTCGGGCTGGTGATCATCTACTCCAGCGAGAACGCGCTGGCCCACAAGCGGGCCGCCGCCGAGCTGGATCGGGGCGGCATCATCGGCTTCGGCCTCTCCGAGCGCGACCACGGCGCCGACATCTACGCCACCGACATGCTGCTCACCCCGGACGGCGATGGCGGCTTCACCGCGACCGGCGGCAAGTACTACATCGGCAACGGCAACGTGTCGCGAATGATCCCCACGTTGGCCCGGCGCACGGACCTCGACGGCCCGGACGCCTACGTCTGGTTCATCGTCGACAGCCAGCACCCGAACTACCGGCTACGCAAGAACATCATCCACGGGCAGAACTTCGTCAGCGCCTTTGACCTCGAGGACTATCCGGTCGCCGCCGAGGATGTGCTGCACACCGGCCCGCGGTGCTTCGACGTCGCCCTGGCCGCGGTCAACTGCGGCAAGTTCAACATCGGCATGGTGGCGGCCGGCATTGCCCAACACTGCTTCTACGAGACCATCAACCAAGCCAGCAGCAAGATCCTGTTCGGGCATCCGGTCACCGAGTTCGGGCAGGTCCGCCGGATCCTCACCGACAGCTACCTCCGGTTGACCGCGGGACGGCTCTACCACCACCGGGCGATCGACTACATGCGCAGCGGCACACCCGAAGACCGCCGTTTCGTCATGTTCAACTCGATCGCGAAGATGAAGGTCAGCCGGGAAGCCGAACGGGTGGTGACCGAGCTGCTCGACGTCATCTCCGCCCGCGGCTTCGAACGCGACAGTTACTTCGACGGCGCCCGGTCGATCATCGCGTCCATGCCACGGCTGGAGGGCACCGCCCACGTGAATATGGCGCTGACACTGAAGTTCATGCCGAGCTACCTGCTCAACCCCGGCCAGCTGCCACCGGTCCCGGTCCGCCGCGACACCACCAGCGACGACGCCCTGTTCAACCAGCCGGCGGCCCAGGGGCTGTCCAAGGTGCGGTTCTCCGACTGGCGGCCGGCCTACCAGCCGTTTGCGCACCTGCCCAACGTCGCCGCCTTTGTCGAGCAGGCGGAGGCCCTCGGCCGGCTCGCCACCCAGGCGCCGCCCACCCAACAGCAACTGACCGACCTCGACTACCTGCTGGCCGTCGGCGACCTGTTCACCCTCATTCCCTATGGCCAGCTCATTGTGGAGCAGGCCAAGATCGAGGGCACGTCCAGCGACATTGTCGATTCGATCTTCGAGGTGCTCGTCCGCGACTTCTCCGCATTCGCTCTCGATCTGCACTCGAAGGCATCGTCGACGCAGGCGCAGCAGGATTGGGCGCTGTCGGTGATCCGCAAGCCGGTGATCGACGCGGAGCGCTCCACCCGGGTGTACCGCGAGGTCTGTTCGCATGCCGGCGAGTATCAGATGAACCCGTAGCCGCTCGGCGCCGGCCGTATGTATCAGGCCTCTTGACATATATCAGGCAGATTGATACACCTGGGTGATGACTGACACATCGGAATTCGAGTTCGACACCGCCTACCGCGGTGAATCCACCCAACTCGGCCTGGGCACCAAGCCGCCGTGGAGCCTGGGCGAACCCCAGCCCGAGCTGGCGGCGCTGATCGAGGCCGGCAAGTTCCACGGCGACGTGCTCGACGTCGGCTGCGGTGAAGCCGCCGTCTCGCTGCACCTGGCCGAGCGCGGGTACACCACCGTGGGCCTGGACCTGTCCCCCACCGCCATCGACCTGGCCCGCCGCGCGGCGGCCGAGCGCGGCCTGACCAACGCCACCTTCGAGGTCGCCGACATCAGCGCGTTCACCGGCTATGACGGCCGGTTCGGCACCATCATCGACAGCGAGCTGTTCCACTCGATGCCGGTCGAGCTGCGCGACGGCTACCAGCGCTCGATCGTGCGGGCCGCCGCGCCGGGCGCCCGCTACCTCGTGCTGGCGTTTGACAGGGCCGGGGCGCCCGACGGGCTCAACGGCGCCGCGCATCCGGTCTCCGCCGCGGAGCTGCGCGCGGTGGTGTCGCCGTACTGGGTCATCGACGACATCCGACCGGCCCGGATGTACGCCAATGTGATCGAGGGCTTCGAGGCGCCCGGCCTGCGGGTGCGCGAGGAGCCCGACGGTCGGGTGTCGGCGCAGGCCTGGCTGCTGACCGCGCACCTACCGGCGTCCTAACCGGCTGACCCTGAATCCAGGGCGTCGAGGCTGAAGTCACGGCGGCGGGGCTGCATTGACGGCGGCGAGCCTGAACTCAGCGCCTCGAGACTGCGCCCACGGCCGCGAGACTGAACTGAGTGCGCCGAGACTGAAGCCAGAGCACGATTCAAGCCAGAAACCCGGTCGGGTGGCCGGAGGGGGTTGCACCCTCCGGCTCCCACAGAACCGGACGTGAACCTCTCGGTTCATCCGGCTCTTGTCATCTTGATCACCAGACGGCGGGGACAGCGGTGGTCCATTGCCAGTGCGCCAGGTAGCGCGGGTACTGCGTGGTGACCCGCTGCCATGCCTGCTGGAAGGCTTTCCGGCCCCGGTACCGCCGATATTTGTTGCGGACCCAGCGCATCAGGTAGGCGTTGATGCGCGTCAGGAGGGGATACAGCGCCGACCGGTAGAAGGCGCCGTAATAGTTCATCCAGCCCCGCACTCTGGGGTTGATCCAGCGTGCGAGGTCAGCGAAGGATCGACCGGTGCGATGATGCAGTCGCCACGACCGCACTTCCCGCCCGATCTTTGTCAGGGCATCCCTGCTGATCGCGGGCGCAAACGCGAGGAACTTGCTCCCGTTTTTGGCCCGCATTCCGCGCGCCCGGAACGTGAACCCCAGGAAGGTAAACGACGTGTGCGCATAGTCGCCCCGCCGCTTGCCGTCCTTGCAGTACACGATCCGGGTCTTGTCGGGATGCAGCCACAACCCGACCTGTTCCATCCTGTCGTGCAGCGCGGCCAGCACTTGGCCGGCTTGGCGCTCGGTGACGCAGTGCACCACCACGTCATCGACATAGCGCTCGAACCGCACGGTCGGGAACTCCCGCACCATCCAGGTGTCGAACGCATAATGCAAAAACAGGTTGGCCAGCACGGGCGAGACCGGCGACCCCTGCGGGGTGCCCCGGTCTCGCTGTTGCAGGGTGCCATCAGGCAGCTGTACCGGGGCTTGTAGCCACCGGCGCACATACAGCAGCACCCATGGCGAATCGGTGTTGGCCGCTACCGCTTTGAGCAGCAGGTCCCAGTCCACGCTGTCGAAAAACTTCTGGATGTCCAAGTCGATTACCCAGTCGGTTTTCCGGCAGCGCTGCCAGCACACGCCCACCGCATCGACCGCCGAGCGGCCCGGACGGTATCCGTAGGAGTCCTCGTGAAAGATCGTCTCGACCTTGCCCGCCAACTCCTCGGCCACCACCGTTTGCGCCACCCGATCGGCCACCGTGGGCAACCCCAGCATCCTGGTTCCCCCGCCATGCGGCTTGGGGATCTCCACCGCCCGCATCGGCGGCGGGAAGTAACTTCCCGAGGACATCCGATTCCACACCTTGTACAGATTGTTGCCCAGGTCGGCCTCGAACTCCTCGATCGTCACCCCGTCTACCCCCGGTGCGCCTTTGTTCGCCCTGACCTTCTCGAACGCTTCCGCAACCGCCCACTTCGAAATCTCGAACGGCTTGCCCGGCGACTTCAACTCGCTCATCTGACTCCTCCCAAGCCTTTCGGCTCGGTTGATCGAAACGAACACAGTCACAGATGACCCGGCCCCTTCGCTCCACCCCCATTACAGGAGCTTCACCACTACTACGAACCGGTCCGCCAACCGAACCCGCGACAGTACTCACACCCACGCCACGCGCGGGCTACTCCCTCTCGCCCACCCACAACCAAATGGGCAGTATCGGGTCCGGCCTTCTCCCGTTCCATGCAAAAGCCGCAGACCGGGCTCGCGTCGCCTCCATGCCGGACACCGCCTGGCCAATCAACGGGCACCCGCCAGACTCATCCCGGGACCTCACGGACACCCCGGTTTTGATGTCACCTGTCTGAATTTCGACACGTCAACAGCGCTTCGCTTACGCTCGCCTTCCCGATCCCCACCTGACGCATCCACCTGCGCCTTTTCCACATCGCTCACCACGATCACGTCACCGATCCCGCAGCATGTGGCGGTTTGAAGCCACCCCCCGCAGGGCGACTCCGAAGGGCCAACAATCCTCCATCTCTTGCACAGCACCGCCTCACGAAGCCCTACCTACATCAAGCTCCCTTCCACGTTCGGGACACACCCGTGGTTTCAGGCTCGGCGCCGTGAATGCAGCCTCGGCGCCATCAACCCGAAATCGGTCAACTCCGGCCTAGGCGGTCACACCCCAGTGCCACACCCGTGAGGTCAGCAACACCAGCCCGAGGGAGACGCTGGCCACCACCACCAGTCCCACGACGGCGACCACCAGCGGCCGCCAGCCGGTGCGCACCAACTCCCGGACATTGGTGTTGAGCCCGACCCCGGCGAAGGTGAGCAGGAAGGCCCACCGGGAGATGTTGGCCAGGTTGGTGGTTTGGCCTTTGGATAGCCAGCCCGCGGTGGCGATCGCCGACACCACCAGAAACCCGAGCACGAATTTCGGGAACTTCGCCCACACGAAACCGGCTTTCGCCCGCAGCCCGGGAGTCAGCTCGTCGGCCTGGCCGCGGGATGCCCAGTACAGCGCGAAGCCGAGCACCACGAAACCGATCAGGGCGTTGCGGGTGGATTTCACCAACACGGCAATCTTGCCGGCCTGCTCGGAGTACAGGTAGCCGGTGGCCGTGGTCTCGGCGGTGTTGTCCACCGCCAGCCCGGCCCACAGCCCGAACTCGTGGTCGCTGAGCCCGATCGCATGCCCGATCGCGGGCAAGGTGAACAACGCGACGGCGCCCAGCGCCAGGACCGCGGCGATCGCGTACCCGACATCGGAATTGCGGGCTCGGATAGCGCCTTTGGCCGCCACGATGGCCGACACGCCGCAGATCGAGGTGCCGATCGCCAGCAATGACCCGAGTTTGCCGGACAGCCCGAACAGCCGGGCGGCGGTGAGGATGAGGGCACCGGCGACGGCCATGTCGATGAGGATCTGGACCAGGCTCAACGCGCCGAGCCTGGCCACATCGCCGAGCACGAAACGGGCCCCCAGCGCCACGATCCCGATCTTCAACCAGAACTCGTAGGTCTGCACGCCGGGACGAAACACCCGATGCAGGCCGACGGTGTTGGTGATGAGCAGACCGAAAAGGATGGCCCACAGCACGTATTCGATGTCCGGGACGGTCCAGTGCTGGCGCTGCGCGAGCGCGTTCCACCAGGCCTGGGCGTACTTGCCGGCCAACCCCACCGCGAGCAGCAGCAACACCCCCGGCACATAGTCGGCCGGGGTGCGGCCGGCAGACGTCGCCTCGGCGGGGGCCTGCTGGTGGTCGACGGGCAGCGCGCTCACGGCATCACCACGGAATCCTGGGCAGCGCATCGGCCACCGCCAACAGCACGATCAGGCCCGCCACAATGGTGGCCCACCAATCCACGCCGATCCGCGCCAGCCGCGCACCCCAGTCGTTGCCACTCACCCGCTCCTCCTGATCCTCGCCGCTATCCCACCGTCGCCAAGCCGGGGTGACAAGACATTGGCTCGCGCTGAGTGAATCGGCTGGCCACCCAATCCGTTTGTGCCGCAGGGTCGTCGGTGGCGGAGTTGTCAATGCCGCCGCGTCTCCCATACCGTCGAGGCCATGACGGCACGAGTATGTGTAGTCGGCAGCGTGAACCTGGACACGGCATACACCGTTGCGGCCCTGCCCAAGCCCGGCGAGACGGTGTTGGCCGCATCCACCCACTCGACCCCGGGCGGCAAGGGCGCCAACCAGGCGGTGGCGGCCGCCCGTGCCGGCGCGGCGGTGCAGTTCG
>PPEA01000618.1 GCA_002967005.1 Mycobacterium talmoniae | reverse complement strand
ACGTCGGCGGCGACCACCGCGGCGCCCTCCTCCAGCAGCCGCAGCGCGGTGGCCTGCCCAATGCCCGACGCGGCGCCGGTCACCAGGATCCGGCGGCGATCCAGTCGATTCATCTCGGTCCTTCGTCTAGCGCCGAATGTGGACTTATGTCACGCACCGAGCATGGGTAGCGTGACCCAAGACCACACTCGGCGGCAGACAAGCTCACTGTCCCATAACGTATTTCACGGTCGGTCCGGCCGTCCAGCCGCCGTCGACGGCGATTTCGGCGCCGGTGATGTAGGCCGCGTCGTCGGAGAGCAAGAAGCCGACCGCCCCGGCGATCTCCTCGGGCGCGCCGACCCGGCCCATCGGGGTGTTCGGATAGTTGCCCTCCCCGGGCTGGATGCGACCTGCTCGGTCATCGGGGTGTAGGTCATCCCGGGATGCACCGAGTTGACCCGGATGTGGTCGGTGGCCAGTTCCACCGCCGCGATCTTCGTCAGGCCCCGCACCCCCCACTTCGAGGCGCCGTACCCGGCGGTCAGCGCCAGCCCGAACAGCCCGGCCGCCGAGGAGATGTTGACGATCGAGCCGCCGCCGGCGCCCGCATCGGCGCGATCACCGCCTGGATGCCGCTGAACACCCCGACCAGGTTGATCTCCAGCACGCTGCGGAAGTGCTCGACGGGTTCGTGCTCGACGAACTGGCCGGTCGCCACCCCGGCGTTGTTCACCAGGCCGGTCAGGGTGCCGAACTCGGCGAGCGTGACCTGCACGGCAGTCGCCCACCCGGCGGGGTCGGTGACGTCGAGGTGGGTATACCGGGCGGGCCCGCCGAGTTCGTTCGCGAGTCGCTGCCCCTCCTCGTCGAGCAGGTCGGCGATCACCACCTGCCCGCCGCCGGCGACGATGCGGCGCGCGAACGCCGCCCCCAGGCCGCGGGAACCACCGGTGACGAGAACGACTTTGCCGTTGAGCTGAGCTGTAGTCATGCCAGCACCCAAACACATCGACCGGTGTCCGGGTGTCAGTTCCCACTGAGCGAGACAACCGCTGTCGGGGCCCGGTGTCACCCGTAACGTCGCCGGGCATGAGGACGACCGTCGATGTCGTGGTAGTCGGCGCGGGTTTCGCCGGCCTGTACGCCCTGCACCGGCTGCGCCGCGACGGGCTGAGCGTGCGGGTGTTCGAGGCGGCCGACGGGGTCGGCGGCGTGTGGTACTGGAACCGCTACCCCGGGGCGCGCTGCGACGTGGAAAGCGTCGACTACTCCTATTCGTTCGACAACCAGCTGCAGCAGGACTGGGACTGGAGCGAGAAGTACGCCACCCAACCGGAGATCCTGCGCTACCTCAACCACGTCGCCGACCGGTTCGATCTGCGCCGCGGCATCAGCTTCGGCACCCGGGTGACCGAGCTGGTGCTCGACGAGGCCGCGCTGCGCTGGACGGTGCGCACCGATGCCGGCGATGTGGTGTCGGCCCGGTTCTGCGTGCTGGCCGTCGGCCCGCTGTCGAACGCCAACATCCCGGCGATCGACGGGCTGGGCTCGTTCGCCGGCGAGGTGTACCACACCGCCGCCTGGCCGCACGACGGCGTGGATTTCACCGGCAAACACGTCGGGGTGATCGGCACCGGATCCTCCGGCATTCAAGCGATCCCGTGTATTGCGGCGCAGGCCGCGCGGCTGCACGTGTTCCAGCGCACCGCCAACTACAGCGTGCCGGCCGGCAATGTGCCACTCGACGACGCCACCCGCCGCGCCCACAAGACCGGCTACCCCGAACGCCGCCGGTTATCGATGGCCAGCGGCGGCGGGTCCCCGCACCAACCGCACCCCAAGTCCGCGCTGGAGGTCAGCGACGCGGAGCGCCAGGCGGCCTACGAGGCCCGCTGGCAGCTGGGCGGGGTGCTGTTTTCCAAGACGTTCCCCGACCAGATGCTGTCGGTGGCGGCCAACGACACCGCCCGGCGGTTCTGGGAGGACAAGGTGCGCGCGATCATCGACGACCCGGCCGTCGCCGAGGCGCTGATCCCCCGCGATCACCCGATCGGCGCCAAACGGATCTGCACCGACGACAACTACTACCAGACGTTCAACCGCGACCACGTGCAGTTGGTGAACCTGCGCGCCACCCCGATCCAGCGCATCGACGCCACCGGGCTGCACACCACCGATAGCCACTACCGGCTGGATGCGCTGGTGTTGGCCACCGGGTTTGACGCGATGACCGGCTCGGTCGCCAAGATCAACATCGTCGGCCGCGGCGGAACCACACTCAACGACGCCTGGGCGCACGGCCCGCTGACCTACCTCGGGCTGGGCGTGCCGGGGTTCCCGAACCTGTTCAACCTGACCGGGCCGGGCAGCCCGTCGGTGCTGGCCAACATGGTGCTGCACTCCGAGCTGCACGTGGACTGGGTGGCCGACGCGATCGGCTACCTGGCCGCCCACGGCGCCGCCGGGCTGGAGGCGCGGGCCGACGCCGCCGCGGACTGGGGCGCTGAATGCACCCGCCGTGCCGCGGACACCCTGATGCCGCAGGCGAATTCGTGGTATCTGGGCGCCAATATCGCCGGTAAGCCGCGGGTGTTCATGCCGTTCGTCGGCGGCTTCGGGGTCTACGGCCAGATCATCGCCGACGTCGCCGCCGCCGGCTACAAGGGCTTCGATGTCCTGGAGAACGCCCGCATCCGCAGCAGGTAGCCGGCCAGCCGCCGCGCCGGGACCGCCTTGGGCCAATCGTCGGCACGGAAGTAGGCGTCGGAGCCGCCGTCGACGAAGACGACGCTGCCACATAGGAAGTCGGCGGCCTCCGACAGCATGAACAGCATCCAGTCAGCCAGCTGGTCGGGGTCGCCGAAGCCGCCGACCGGCACCGGGAAGGCGCGGATCGCCTTGGCCTCCCGCGGTGTCGCCAGTTGCTTCTCCAGCAGCGGCGTCATGATCGCGCCCGGCGCAAGCGCGTTGAGGCGAATCCCCGCACCGGCCCACTCCGGGGTCACCGCGTGTCGGCGCACCCATCGGGCTACCGCGATTTTCGAACCCGCATAGGCCAGGCGACGGGGCACCCGGGCCGAACAGGCGCAGCGACCGCACCGCCTTCTCGACATCGCCGGCGAGCAGGGCGCGCACCGTCCGGCGCGGGCACCGCGGGCACCGTGGTGGTGGAGTTGCTGGCGATGACAACGACTTTGGCGGCGCCCGCG
>PPEA01000617.1 GCA_002967005.1 Mycobacterium talmoniae | reverse complement strand
GCCCTGGTGCCGCCGCTGGCGATCACCGGCAGGTTGACCGCCGCACGCACCGCGCGCAGCATCGGCAAGTCGAAACCGGCCTTGGTGCCGTCGGCGTCCATCGAGTTGAGCAGGATCCTCCCCCACCCCGAGTTCGGCGCCGCGCACCGCCCATTCGACCGCGTCGATGCCGGTGCCGCGCCGCCCGCCGTGGGTAGTGACCTCCCAGCCGACGGGGTGGGCGCTGACCCGGCCGGCACCGTGCGGGCGCGACCGACAACACGATGCACTGCGAGCCGAACTGCCGCGCCAGCTCACCCAGCAGCTCCGGGCGGGCGATGGCGGCGGTGTTCACCGACACCTTGTCGGCCCCGGCCCGCAACAGCACGTCGACGTCGTCGACGCTGCGCACCCCGCCGCCCACGGTGAGCGGGATGAACACCTGCTCGGCGGTGTGGGCCACCACCTCCAGCATGGTGTCGCGACCCGACGAGGAGGCGGTGACATCCAGGAAGGTCAGTTCGTCGGCGCCCTCGGCGTCGTAGGCGGCGGCCAGTTCCACCGGGTCACCCGCGTCGCGCAGGTTCTCAAAGTTGACGCCCTTGACCACCCGGCCGGCGTCGACGTCCAGGCACGGGATCACCCGCACCGCAACATCTGTGGTGTTCATGTCAGTAGTCCTCCGGTCGCCCGGTGCGGTGCAGGATGTCGAGGATCTGTGCGTGCACACCGGGTGCGGCGGCCAGCGCCGAGCGCGACGCGCTGGTCCACGGGTCGCCGGACAGGTCGGTGA
>PPEA01000616.1 GCA_002967005.1 Mycobacterium talmoniae | reverse complement strand
TGGACAGGTCGGTGACGACGCCGCCGGCGGCCCGCACCAGCGCCACACCCGCCGCGTGGTCCCAGATGTGGTCACCGAAACTGATTGCGCCGCCCAGGATTCCGTCCGCCACGTAGGCCAGGTCAACGCCGGTGGCGCCGTGCATGCGGATCCGGGAGGACACCCGGGACAGGTTCTCCAGCACGCTGAGCCGGTACCGGCCGGGAAACCGGCCCCGCGAGTCCACGTTGAAGGTGCCGACCCCGATGATGGCGTCGGCCAGGTCGGCGGGCTCCAGCGGCGGCTGCGCCACCCCGTTGCTCAGCAGCGGACCACCCGCGACGGCGGTGTAGCGCTGGTCGGTGAACGGCAGCCAGGTCAGGCCGGCGACCGGCTCCCCGTCGCGCAGCAATCCCAACAGGATCGCCGCGATCGGGGACCCGGCGGCGTAGTTGAAGGTGCCGTCGATCGGGTCGAGCACCCACACCCACGGTGAATCGATCGGCGGGCCGCCGAACTCCTCGCCGTGCACCTCGATGCCGGTCCCGGCGACCAGGGCGTCGACCACCTGCCGCTCGATCGCCAGGTCGACCTCGGTGGCGAAGTCGTTGCCCTTTTTGCGCACCGCCGAATCCGCGCGGTGCCCGGCCACGAACGGTTTGGCGGCGGCGTCGAGGATCGCCGAAGCTCGGTGAGCAGCGCCTGCAGGTCGGCGGAGTCCAGCGCCACCGCGGCCCTACTCTCGCACCGCGGCCAGCGCCTGCGGCAACGTGAACCGGCCCGCGTAGAGGGCTTTGCCCACGATCGCGCCCTCGACCCCGGCGTCGGTCAGGGTGGCGATGGCCCGCAGATCGTCGAGGCTGGACACCCCCCCGGACGCGATCACCGGCGCGTCGGTGCATTCGGCGACCTGCTCGAGCAGGTCCAGGTTGGGGCCGGTCAGGGTCCCGTCCTTGGTGACGTCGGTGACGACGAACCGTGAACATCCTTCGGCGTCAAGGCGTTCCAGCACCTGCCACAGGTCGCCGCCATCGGTTTCCCAGCCCCGCCCGCGCAGCCGGTGTTCGTCGCCGACGATCTGCACGTCCAGGCCGACGGCGACCTGATCCCCGTGCTCGGCGATCGCCCGGGCGCACCAGGCCGGGTTCTCCAGCGCCGCGGTGCCCAGGTTGACCCGGGCGCACCCGGTGGCCAGCGCCGCGGTCAGCGACTCGTCGTCGCGGATCCCGCCGGACAACTCGACGGCCACGTCGAGCCGACCGACGACCTCGGCCAGCAGATCACGATTGGAGCCGCGACCAAACGCGGCGTCCAGGTCGACCAGGTGGATCCAGTCGGCACCGTCGCGCTGCCAGGCCAGCGCGGCCTCTAGCGCCGACCCGTATTCGGTTTCGCTGCCCGCCTTACCTTGGACCAGACGCACCGCACGACCGTCGACCACGTCGACGGCGGGAAGAAGTATCAACGACACGGGCACAGACCCTAACTCACAGGCCGTCGACCCAGTTGGCCAGCAGCGTCGCACCGGCGTCCCCGCTCTTTTCGGGGTGGAACTGGGTGGCGGCTAGCGGACCGTCCTCGACCGCCGCCAAGAACGGCACCTGGTGTCGCGCCCAGGTCAGCAGCGCCTCGGGGCGACCCTCCCAGCGCTGTGCAGCGTAGGAGTGCACGAAGTAGAACCGGGTGTCGGCATCCAGGCCCCGGAACAGCCGGCTGCCGGGCGCGGCGGCCACCACGTTCCAGCCCATGTGCGGGATCACCGGGGCGTCCAGGCGGGTCACCGCGCCGGGCCACTGGCCGCACCCGGCCGCATCCACCCCGAACTCGATGCCGTGCGCGAACAGGATCTGCATACCGACGCAGACGCCGAGCACCGGGCGCCCGGCCAGCACCCGCTCGGCGATGATCTTGTCGCCGTTGATCGACAGCAGTCCGGCCATACATGCCGCGAACGCACCCACGCCGGGCACCACCAGCCCGTCGGCGGCCGCCGCCGCGTCGGCGTCGGCGGTCACCGTGACCGCGGCGCCGACCCGCTGCAGCGCCCGCTGGGCCGACCGCAGGTTGCCCGAGCCGTAGTCCAACACCACCACCGATTTCGCTGTCACAGCGAGCCTTTGGTGGACGGCACGCCCGACACCCGCGGGTCGGGCTCGACGGCTTGGCGCAGCGCCCGGGCGACCGCCTTGTACTGGGCTTCGGTGATGTGGTGCGGGTCGCGCCCGTAGAGCACCCGCACGTGTAACGCGATGCGGGCGTTGGAGGCCAGCGTCTCGAACACGTGCCGGTTGATGACGGTGTGGTAGGGCACCTGGGAGCCCGCGATCGTGGTGTGCCGCAGATGATCCGGCTCACCGGTGTGCACACAGTAGGGACGCCCGGACACGTCGACGGCGGCGTGGGCCAACGTCTCATCCATCGGGATGAACGCGTCCCCGAACCGGCGGATGCCCTTCTTGTCGCCGAGCGCCTCGTTGAGCGCTTGGCCGAGCACGATCGCGGTGTCTTCGACGGTGTGGTGCGCCTCGATCTCGACGTCGCCGGTGGCGCGCACGGTCAGATCGAAGCTGGCGTGGCTGCCCAGCGCGGTGAGCATGTGGTCGTAGAACGGGACCCCGGTGTCGACGTGCACGACACCGGTGCCGTCCAGGTCAAGCTCGACGACGATGTCGGACTCTTTGGTGGCGCGTTCCACCCGGGCGCGACGGCTACCGGTCATGATGCTCCTAGCGATTGGTGGCGACCCGCCACCGGCGGTTGGGCGAGTTCGGTGGCCACCAGCTGCGCGCTGGCGGCCAGCAGCGCGTCGTTTTCCTCGGGCAGCCCGATGGTGGCGCGCAGGTAGCTCGGGATCCCGACGTCGCGGATGAGCACGCCGGCATCCAGGTAGCGCTGCCAGGTCACCGGCGCGTCGGCGAACCGGCCGAACAGCACGAAGTTCGCGTCGCTGGGGATGACCCGAAACCCCAGGGCATCCAGTTCTTTTGAGACGCGGTCGCGTTCGGCGATGAGATGCGCCACGCTGCCCAGGGTGTCGTCGGCGTGCCGCAGCGCGGCACGGGCAGCGGCCTGGGTGATGCACGACAGGTGATACGGCAGCCGCACCAGCAGCATTGCGTCGATCACCGCCGGGGCCGCGACCAGGTAGCCCAGCCGGCCGCCGGCGAACGCGAACGCCTTGCTCATGGTGCGGCTGACGATCAGTTTGGTCGGGTACTCGGCGATCAGCGAGATCGCGCTGGGCTGCGAGGAGAATTCGCCGTACGCCTCGTCCAGGATCACGATGCCCGGCGCGGCATCGAGCAGGGGTCGCAGCTCGTCGTGCGAAACACTTTGCCCGGACGGGTTATTGGGGCTGGCGATGAACACCACATCGGGCCGGTGCTCGGTGATGGCGGCGACGGCGACGGCCACATCGAGGCGGAAATCCTCGGCCCGGTTGGCGACCAGCCACCGGGTCTGAGTGCCGTCGGCGATGATCGGGTGCATCGAATACGACGGCACAAACCCGATCGCCGAGCGACCCGGCCCGCCGAACGCCTGCAGCAGCTGCAGCAGGATCTCGTTGGAACCGTTGGCCGCCCACAGGTTCTCCACGCCGACGTGCACCCCGGTCTGGGCGCTGAGGTAGGCGGCCAAATCGGTGCGCAGCGCGACGGCGTCGCGGTCGGGGTAGCGGTGCAGCTCGGCGGCCGCATCGCGCACCGAGCGCGCGACGTCGTCGATGAGCGCCGGGGTCGGCGGATAGGGATTCTCGTTGGTGTTCAACCGCACCGGAACCACCAGCTGCGGCGCCCCGTACGGGGATTTGCCGCGCAGGTCGTCGCGCAGCGGCAGATCCGCCAACGTCACCTCCTGGCCCGGTGTGCTCACCGCTCAAACCTCCGCCGTACCGCCTCCCCGTGCGCGGGCAGGTCTTCCGCCGTGGCCAGGGTGATCACGTGCCCGGTCACGTCTTTGAGCGCGGCCTCGGTGTATTCCACGACGTGGATGCCACGCAGAAAGGTCTGCACCGACAGGCCGCTGGAGTGCCGCGCCGAGCCCGCGGTTGGCAGCACATGGTTGGAGCCGGCGCAGTAGTCGCCCAGGCTGACCGGTGACCAGGGGCCGACGAAAATCGCGCCGGCGCTGTGGATCCGGGCCGCAACCGCGGCGGCGTCGACCGTCTGGATCTCCAGGTGTTCGGCGGCGTAGGCGTTGACCGCGCGAACCCCGGCGTCCAGGTCGTCGACCAGCACCATCGCCGTCTGGCGTCCGCCCAGCGCCGTCGTCACCCGGTCGCGGTGCTTTGTGCTCTCCAGCTGGGTGGCCAGGGCGCGTTCGGTGGCGTCGGCCAACTCGACGCTGGGGGTCACCAGCACGCTGGCGGCCATCTCGTCGTGTTCGGCCTGGCTGATCAGATCGGCGGCGACGTGCGCGGGGTCGGCGCTGTGGTCGGCGAGGATGGCGATCTCGGTGGGCCCGGCCTCGGCGTCGATGCCCACCCGGGAGCGGCACAGCCGTTTGGCGGCGGTGACGTAGATGTTGCCCGGGCCGGTGATCATGTCGACCGGCGCCAGTTCGGTGTCGTCGCTGTCGGTGCCGCCGTAGGCCAGTAGCGCCACCGCCTGCGC
>PPEA01000615.1 GCA_002967005.1 Mycobacterium talmoniae | reverse complement strand
ATGCGCGGATCCCCCAGCGCCGCACCGGCTAACACGGTGTGCACGGCCTCGACCAGCACCGCATCGCTGCGCCAGTTCACCGCCAGCGTGCACTGCCGCGCGGCGGTGCACGCGGCCTGCAGGTAGGTGTAGATGTCGCCGCCGCGGAACCCGTAGATCGCCTGCTTGGGGTCCCCGATCAACACCACGGTGGCGTGCCCGGCGAACCCGCGCTCGATCACCTGCCATTGGATCGGGTCGGTGTCCTGGAATTCGTCGACCATCACGATCGGCCAGCGCCGCCGCATCCGGTCGCGGGCCGCGGAGTCGGCGGGTGCCAACGCCGTCGCGAGCCGGCGCAGCAGATCGTCGTAGCCGAGCACCCCGAGCCGACGCTTGCGCAGCTCCAACTCGGTGAGCACGGCGGTGACAAACCGCAGCCGCACCTCGGCCGCCGAGCCGGGCTCGGGCGTGGACACCGCCGACGCCCGACCCAACTACCTGGAATTCCTGATTCCGGCCGTGCAACGCCGGCGCGCGAACCCCGGCGACGGCGAACTGCCGGTGATCGACGGGCTTTTCGACTACCGGCTGCCCGACGGCAGCGCCCTCGACGACGCCGAGGTGGCCACCCAGATGCTGGGCATCTTCATCGGCGGCACCGAAACCGTCCCCAAGATCGTGGCCCACGGGCTGTGGGAGCTGCTGCGCCGACCCGAGCAGCTGGCGGCGGTGCGCGCCGACCTGGACACCAATGTGGCCATCGCGCGCGAAGAGATCACCCGCTACTGCGCTCCGGCGCAATGGTTCGCCCGCACCGCACGCAAACCATTCACCCTGCACGGCACCACGATCCGGCCCGGGCAGCGGATCATCGCGCTGATCGCCTCGGCCAACCGCGACGAACGGGAGTACCCCGACCCCGACGAGTTCATCTGGGACCGCAAAATCCAGCGGTCGTTGGTGTTCGGCCGCGGTCAGCACTTCTGCATCGGCTATCACCTGGCCCGTCTGGAAGTGGCCGTGCTGCTGCAGGAGTGGCTGCGGCGGGTGCCGGACTACACCATCCGCGCCGACGCCGCCTCCCGGCCACCGTCGAGCTTCCAGTGGGGCTACAACACCATCCCGGTGGAGGTGTGAGATGTGGTCCTACCGGGTGGTGGCCCCCTACCAGTTCGAGCGAACCACGCTGACCGACACCACCGCCGACCAGCTGCAGGACCGGCAGGTGCTGCTGCGGTTCCTCGCCGCCGGGGTCTGCGGCAGTGACCTGCCGGCGTTTCGCGGGGTGCGGGGCCGGCTGCCCGGCGACACCGGCACCAGCGGCGCCGAGAAAAACGGCTACCCGATCCACGAAGTGGTGGGCGAGGTGATCGCCAGCCGGCACCCCGATCACCGGCCCGGAGATCGGGTGGTGGGCTGGGCCTCCGGCTTCGACGGTCTGATGGAGCGGGTGGTGACCGACGGGGACCAGGTGGCGCCGGTACCTCCGGCGATCCCGCCGGGGCAAGCGGTCGGGCTGCAGCCGCTGGCGTGCGTGCTCTACGCCCTCGAGCAGCTAGGCGACCTGACCGGCCGGCAGGTCGCGATCCTGGGTCAGGGCTCGATCGGGCTGTTGTTCGCCTACGCGGCCAAAGCGGCGGGCGCCGCACACATCACCGGTGTCGACCCGGTCGATCGCCGCGGGGTGGCGGCGCGGTTCGGCGTCGACA
>PPEA01000614.1 GCA_002967005.1 Mycobacterium talmoniae | reverse complement strand
CGCCGGCTGGCCGACCTGCTGCCCGACGCGTTCGGCCCCGACGACCTCGCCCGGGGCGCCTGGTGACGTCCTTCGATGCGCCGACGGTGATCGCGACCAAACGCGACGGGGGCCGGCTGTCCGACGCCGCGATCGACTGGGTGATCGACGCCTACACCCACGGCTGCGTCGCCGACGAGCAGATGTCGGCGCTGCTGATGGCGATCTTTCTACGGGGGATGGACCCGGGGGAGACCGCGCGGTGGACGACGGCGATGGTGGCCTCCGGTCCCCGGCTGGACTTCTCCGGGCTGCGGCGCGGGGATGCCCCGCTGGTGACGGTGGACAAACACTCCACCGGCGGGGTCGGCGACAAGATCACCCTGCCGTTGGTGGCCGTCATCGCCGCCTGCGGGGGTGCGGTGCCGCAGGCCTCCGGGCGCGGGTTGGGCCACACCGGCGGCACCCTGGACAAGCTGGACTCCATCGCCGGGTTCACCGCCGCCCTGTCCAACCGGCAGGTCACCGACCAGCTGCGGCGGGTCGGCGCGGCGATCTTCGCCGCCGGGCAGCTGGCCCCGGCCGACGCCAAGCTGTACGCGCTGCGCGACGTCACCGCCACCGTGGAGTCGCTGCCGCTGATCGCCAGCTCGGTGATGAGCAAGAAGCTGGCCGAAGGAGCCAGTGCGCTGGTGCTCGATGTGAAGATCGGTTCCCGGGGCATTCATGCGTCGGCGGCGGCCGGCGCCGAACTGGCGCGCACCATGGTGGCGCTGGGCGCGGCGGCCGGGGTGCGGACCCGGGCGCTGCTGACCGATATGAACGCGCCGCTGGGGGCGACCGCCGGCAACGCCGTGGAGGTGGCCGAGGCGCTGGTGGTGCTGGCCGGCGGCGGGCCCGCCGATGTGGTGGAGCTGACCCGTGGCGCTGGCCACCGAGATGCTGAGCCTGGCCGGCATCGAGGGGCGTGACCCGGCGCAGACGCTGGCCGACGGCACCGCGATGGACCGGTTCCGGGCGCTGATCGCCGCGCGGGCGGCGACTTGTCGGTTCCGTTGCCGATCGGTGCCTGTTCGGAGACGGTGACCGCGCCGCGGGGCGGCACAATGGGAGACATCGACGCGATGGCGGTAGGGCAGACGGTGTGGCGGCTCGGCGCGGGCCGCTCCCGCCCGGGTGAGCAGGTCCAGGCCGGTGCCGGTATCCGCATCCACCGCCGTCCCGGCGAGCCGGTGGCGGCCGGCGAGCCGCTGTTCACCCTGTACACCGACACCCCGGAGCGGTTCGGTCCGGCGCTGGCCGCCCTCGACGGCGGCTGGAGTGTCGGCGATACCGCACCGCCGCCCCGACCGCTGATCATCGATCGGATCGAGCCATGACGACACCGCTGACCGCCGACACCATCCGCCGGGCGCCCAAGGCGCTGCTGCATGATCACCTCGACGGCGGGCTGCGCCCGGCCACCGTGTTGGAGATCGCCGGGCAGATCGGCTACGACGAGCTGCCCGCCACCGACCACGCCACGCTGGCGACCTGGTTTCGCACCCGCTCCCACAGCGGCTCGCTGGAGCGCTACCTGGAGCCGTTCAGCCACACCGTGGCGGTGATGCAGACCCCCGAGGCGCTGCACCGGGTCGCCTTCGAGTGTGTGGAAGACCTGGCCGCCGACTCGGTGGTGTACGCCGAGGTGCGGTTCGCGCCCGAACTGCACATCGACGGCGGGTTGTCCTTCGACGACGTCGTCGACGCCGTGCTGGCCGGATTCGCCGACGGCGAGAAGGCGGCCGCCGCGGCCGGCCAGCGGATCACGGTGCGCTGCCTGGTCACCGCGATGCGCCACGCCGCGCTGTCCCGGGAGATCGCCGAGTTGGCGATCCGGTTCCGGGACAAGGGGGTGGTCGGTTTCGATATCGCCGGTGCGGAGGCCGGCTATCCGCCGACCCGGCACCTGGACGCGTTCGAATACATGCGAAACAACAACGCCCGCTTCACGATCCACGCCGGCGAGGCGTTCGGGCTGCCCTCCATTCAGGAGGCGATCGGGTTCTGCGGGGCGGACCGGTTGGGTCACGGGGTGCGGATCGTCGACGATATCGCCGTGGATCCCGACGGCCGGGTCCGGTTGGGCCGGTTGGCGGCGATCTTGCGGGACAAGCGGATTCCGTTCGAGATGTGCCCGAGCTCCAACGTGCAGACCGGCGCGGTCGCCAGCATCGCCGAGCACCCGTTCGACCTGCTCGCCCGCACCCGGTTCCGGGTGACCGTCAACACCGACAACCGGTTGATGAGCGACACCACCATGAGCAAGGAGATGCTGTTGCTGGCCGAGACGTTCGGCTATGGGTGGAGTGATTTGGAGCGGTTCACCATCAATGCGATGAAGTCGGCGTTCATCCCGTTCGACGAGCGGTTGGCCATCATCGACGAGGTCATCAAACCGCGGTACGCGGTGCTGATCGGCTGAGGCCCGAGCACCTCAGGCCGCCGAGTACTTCAGGCCGCCGAGCAGACACAAAAGCCCATTCGGCGACGAAATGGGGGCTTTTGTGTCTGCTCGGGCGGTTAGCTCTTGGTGACTTGAGCCTCTTCGCCCGGCTTCCAGGTGATGGTGCCGTGCTCGAAGGTGGACTGCTTGCCGCCGTCGGGGAGGTCGGTCTCGTCGCTGGTCGGGTAGCCGAGCTCACCCTGGGAGCCGCCCAACTCGTTCCACTTGTCCCGGATCGCGCCCCACACCACATACGACTTGGTCTTGTGGATGATCACGCCGCCCTCAAACTCCTGGTAGATGCCCCCGTCCGGGGTGCCCTTCTGCTCGCCCTTGGGCTCGCCGAGGTCGTCTTTGGCTTTCTGGTCGAGGGAGTTGTACTTCTCCAGGATGGCGCCGGAAACGGTGTATTCCTTGCCGTCCTTGCCGGCCATCTGGGTGGTGCTGGGCGCCGCGCTTTCGCTTGCGGTGCTGGGTTCGGCGACCACCGACGAGGACAGCGATGAAGTTGCGCTGCTGGTGGCCTCGCTGCCTTTTTCCTTCGCGGACTGACAACCGGTGCCGATGACTGCAATGCCCAGAATCGCGGCGGAGAATGCCGCTGCTCGTTTCGTTACGTCACGCATGGCTTTCCTCTCGAATGGACCGGGCCACGCAGTCGACGCAGCCCAGCGTGATGCTAGCGGGATCGCGACTCGCTCGGCGTAGTATCGAGCAAATTCGAGCGGCGAGTGAACACAGCGTTTCTGTTGGTGATTCCGAGGTATCGGGATCAGAAACACTTCAGCGGGTTCAAACACGATCCGTCGGCAACGTCGCCCAATTGAGTCAGGATGTGCGTGATCGAACCCGGCACGACCGCCCCAGTACTCACCGCACATTTCGGCCAGGCCTTGGGTCCCTCGGTGGCCATGATGTTGTTCGCCACTCGGATCTGCTCCTGCGGGGGAGCCTCCGCCGGATTTCCGACACCGCCGTTGGCGAGCCAGGTCGACTCCTTGATCTGCAGGCCGCCGTAGGCGCCGTTGCCGGTGTTGGCCGACCAATTACCTCCGGATTCGCACTGCGCGAGGGCGTTCCAGTCCACCGGCGACGCGTGCACGACGCTGCTGGCCGGCGCGATGGACACCGCTGCGAACAGCGCGGCGACCCCGGTGGCCGGCCTCATCGCAGCTTCACGTCGCTGGCCAACCACCGGCCATCCACCTTGTCCAGCGTGATCCTGATGTGGGTGTGCTCCTCGGCCGGAGTGGGCGTATCGGTGCTGCTCACCGTCTGGTCAATCAGCAGCAACACCTTGACTCTGTCTACAGTGACCGATTCGACGGTGGCCTGCGTGATACGGCCGTGGGCCGTGACCTTTTTGTCGATCAGCAGCTGGCGCAGCTTGGCGGCGCGTTCGGCGTGCGCATCGTTGAACTCCTCGGTCGAGCTGTTGAACAACTCGGTGAAGTTCTTGTCGACGGTGCTGGCGTCGATATTGCACAACGTCAGGGCGTACTTTTTGGCGGCGTCCAGCGCCTGCGTAGCGGCCACATCGCGTTGATGGTGTTCGATGGCCACCCAGCCCAGCCAGCCGCCCGCTCCGGCGAAAACGGCAACCAGCACTCCAATGATCAGCCAGCGCAACGGGATGTGCAGGTGTACGTGTCGCCGCGCGGTGTTCGTGGTGGTCTCCGTCGGCGGGTCGACGGATTCGACGCACTCCGTGACAAACTCGTCGTCGTCGACGCGGATTTGTTCGAGGACCCCCGTCGATGTGGCCTGCTGAAGAGGTTCCATGCGCGTTACCCATCTACTCGCTCCGTCGGGTGCACACCTGGACGCCTATTCACCCAAGGGTGCAGTAAGTCATGGTCTCTCAACGGCGTTCGCGGTTTCGAGAGCGGTAAGGCATCAAACACATAACAGCCCAGCTACGACGAGGGCGGGTGGTAATCGGCGATCACCGCACTATGCTGGGGAATTGTCGACAATCGACACCCTGTCGCTGAACTGAGAGGGGAGGCCGTGGCACGGTACATCTCGATCACGCTGACCAAACGCAAGGTGTCCTGTCGGGCACGGTTGCTCGACGATCTCGCACCACGCACCTGCGCGGTGGTCTGGGATGCGCTGCCGGTCGCCGGGCAGGCCTACCACGGCAAGTACGCGCGCAACGAGGTGTACACCCTGTTGGCGCCGCTGGGGACCCCGGGACGGGAGAACTGCACGGTCACCCCGATTCCGGGTGACGTGTGTTTCTTCGGCTTCGAGGCATCCGAGATCGGCAACCCCGCCTACGGCTATGACGAAGGCTCCGAAGCGCATTCACCGCAAGGCGCCACCGACCTCGCGATCTTCTACGGCCGCAACAACTTACTGCTCAACGGGGACATCGGCTGGGTCCCCGGCAACGTGTTCGCGACCATCGAAGACGGCCTGGACGACATCGCCGCCGCCTGCAGCGACCTGTGGATGGCCGGTGCGGTCGGCGAGCAGTTAGCCTTCGCCCGGGCTTAACTTTTGGCCGCGAGCGTGCGCAAATTGCCACCACCACCGGCGTGTCGCCGTACATTTGCGCACGCTCGCGGCAAGGGGGAACTCAGCCCAGCACCTGCTCGGCGAAGCGGCCCACCGCCAGCACCAGATCGTCGCTGTGCCGGGGCCCGACGATCTGCAATCCGATGGGCAGCCCCTCGGTGGTGGTGCCGATCGGGATGGACAGCGCCGGCTGCTGGGTCATGTTGAACGGGTAGGTGAACGGCGTCCACTGCGCCCACCAGCGCATCCCGGAATCCACCGGCACATCGTGTCCGGCGTCGAAGGCGGGGATCGGGGTGGTCGGGGTGATCAGCAGGTTGTGGGTTTCGTGGAACTCACCCATGGTCAACCCCAACTCGATGCAGACCTGCCGGGCGTCGAGATACTCCACCCCCGACACCGCAAGCCCGCGGTCCCACATGGCCAGCAGGCCCGGGTCGACCTGGTCGCGCGCCGACGCGCCGTAGCGGCGCAGGCTGGCCGCGGCCGCGGTGGCCCACAGCGTTTCGAAGGCATCGATCGGGTCGGCGAAGCCCGGGTCGGCTTCCACCACGTTCAGGCCT
>PPEA01000613.1 GCA_002967005.1 Mycobacterium talmoniae | reverse complement strand
CACGGCGGAGGTGCGGGGCGGTGTGCCGGTTATTGACCCAGTACGCGATGCCAGTGGCTGCCGCCAACACCAGGACTGCAGCGGTGGCGAGCGCTGCGACCCAGCGCCGCCGCCAGCGGCGGCGCGCCGTGGTGGTCAGTCCAGGCGGTGGGGTGGTCCTAGACGGTTGGGTGGCGGCCAGTGCGGTGGGTGCGGCGGTCGTGAACTTTCCATCGCTCTGGTAGCGCCCGTCGCGGGTGGTCACCGGGTTAGTGGTGGCCTGTTGGGTTAGCTCCGGTGGGTGCGCAGGGTTGGCTGCTGGGTTGTGGTTGAGGGCGGTACGGGCGGTGTGGGCGAGTTGGCCCGCGCTCTGATACCGCTGCTCGGGGTCTGCTGCCATGCCGCACGCGATGACGTCGTCGAGCGCTGTTGGGATCCCAGGCCGTATTTGACTGGGCTTTGGCGGCGGTCCGTTGACGTGGGCGAACATCTGTTGTTCGACGCTGGTGGCGGGGTAAGGCGTTGTGCCGGTGAGGCATTCGTGTAGTACGCAGGTCAGCGCGTAGATGTCGGCGCGGTTGTCGCAGTGCCCGGTGGTGAAGCGTTCGGGGGCCATGTAGGCCAGGGTGCCGATGGCGGCGCCGGTGCTGGTGAGTTTGGTTTGGCCGGCGGCGTTGGCGATGCCGAAGTCGATCAGGTAGACGAAGTTTTTCGGGGTGACCAGCAGGTTGGCGGGTTTGACGTCGCGGTGCACCAGTCCGGCGTCGTGGGCGGTGTCGAGCGCGGCGGCCGCCTGCTCGATGATGCGCACGGCCTGTTCGGGTGGCATCGGACCGTGCCGAGAAAGCAGGGTGGCGACGTCGGTGCCGTTGACCAGTTGCATGGCGATGAACAGCCGGCCGTCGATTTCGCCGGAGTCATAGATCGGCACCACATGGGGTTCGCCGAGCCCCGCCGCGGTGCGGGCTTCGCGGCGAAACCGTTGCTCGAACGACGGGTCGGCGGCGGCTTGCGGTGGCAGCACCTTGATCGCGACCTCGCGGTGCAGTTCGGTGTCGTAGGCGCGAAACACCTGGCCCATGCCGCCGGCGCCGAGCAACCCGCGCAGCCGGTACCGGCCGAACGCCTCGTCCAACCCCGCGACCTCCCGCCTCACCGACACGCGCCACGCATTACCTTACGGTTCGCCGAACCGGTCCCATGCCGGGATTCGCCGGCACCGGCGCAAAGAGATCTACGTCTTGAGCGTCGGCGTCAGGGCGGCACGCAGGATCCGGGCGTCGCTGGTCGCGATGGTGAGGTTTCGCCGCGCGGCCTGCGCCACGAGCATGCGGTCGAATGGGTCTTTGTGCTCCATCACGAATTGCCTTCCCAGGCCGCGATTTCGGCGTCCGGAAGTGGGTCATCGATGTTGTCCGGTACGACAAGCATCGGGAGCTGCCCGAACTTGCGTTGACGTTGATGCGCCGGCGTCAGCACCGCGACCGGACGGCCGTGGTTGGTGATCGTCACCGAGGCACCAGTCCGCTCGACCTCGGCGAGCAGCGCGTTGAGCTTCGCCTTGGCCTCCGTGCTGGTAACCGTCTTCATCCTGCGACGATAGGCGATTTTGCAACGATTCGGGCCAGGCCGACTTAAGCCGCGACGCGACCTCACCCCACCGGAAACCAGGTGGTGACGGCGCGGGCGACCTCGAGGTAGACCGGGATCCCGATCGTGACGTTGTAGGAGAACGTGAGGCCCAGCGACGCGGCCAGCGGCAGCGTCGGGCTGGCCTCCGGGATCGCCAGCCGCTGCACCGCGGGCACCGCGATGTAGGACGCCGCGCCGCACAGCACCGCGAACAGGACGTAGCTGCCCAGCTGGAACTGGGTGTGGGTGAGGTGGGCGTAGCTGTGCGCGACGATGATGCCCAGCGCCGCAAACAGATTCGGCGCCACCAGGCCGAAGGCGATAAACCCGCGACCGGCGCTGCGCAGATCCTTCAGCTTGCGCGATGCGGTCATCCCCATCTCGAGCAAGAACAGGCACAGGATGCCCTGGAAGGCCGCCACGAAGACGTTGTCGTCGTCGTGCACGACCTTCGCGCCCTGCAACCCGCCGATGAAGCCGATGGCCAGGCCGCCGAACAGCAGATACAACCCCGGATTGAGCAGCACCTCGCGCGCCAGCGTGGCGCTGAGCAGGCGCGGCGTCGGGCCCGTCGGCTCGGGATGCTCGCGCTGCTCCAGGGAGAACTCCAACTCTTCCTCGAGCTCCCGCTCGCGCGGGGTCTCGGCCTGATGCCCGTGACCCAGCTGGGCGGCCGCCACCGGCTCCAGCCGGGCTCGCGGGTTGTAGCCCGGTTCGTCGGGCATGGTCCCCACCGGATCCATGCCCCGCTGCCGCAGCCGCGCCACCAGATACAGCGCCACCACGCAGCCGGGAATCTCCATGATGGCCAACATGACCGGCATGTACGCGTCGAACGCCATCCCCACGGTGGCCAAGACGCCCACGCAGGTGGCGAACGTCCCCGCGGAATCCGACCCGTAAAAGCCGGCGACCGTCGCCCGATCGACGCGTCGCAGCGACGTCATCCGGGTCAACAGCCCATAGGCCAGCAGCCCGATCACACAGTTGGTGGCGAAGCCCAGCACCATGAACCCGGCGACGCTGGCGATGCTGGACGGATCGATGGTGGCGAGTTCCTCACCGCCGTGCCACCCGATCGCCAACAGCAGATACAGCGTCAGGCCCTGGTAGATCACGTACGGGAACTCGAACTGCACCTTCAGGATCGGGATCAGGAACCCGAGGTAGAAGAACAGCAGGAGCGGCTTGAAGAGGTTGTGGCGGAAGTTCTCCCAGAACTCCAGCAGCATCGATTCCTCCTCGCTCGGCGCGGCGGTTGGGGCCGCCGACGGGCCTGTTAACGTCCGACGGCGACTGGCGAATGCGCACCGGCGGGGGAGGCCTGCTGGACGACGCGGCAGGGTGCACGCTACTGGGGCGGCGATCACGGCCCCCGCGTGGCACCCGCAAGGCCCGCGGCGCGCCGGTCCCCCAAGATCCACGGTTGCGGAGATTTGTCCCTGAAATAACCGCGAATCAAGATCACACACAATGCTGTGAAATGGCTGGGAGCGATGGTATCGCCCCGATTTGACCGAGCTGGACGGACCGGCATATCGCCACGTCAACGCCGTGCATATGGCCTGATAGCCGACGGATTTACAGCATATTCCCAGCGGCCGCCCGACCGCGCAGGGTTTCTCACCCACCCTGTTGTCAGCTAATTCACACGCCGGGTCTACGCTGATCCGCGAAAGCGGATGGAATGCGCACCTGGCCTCGCAATGGCGCCCGGCCGGGTTGGGCGGAGACGCCGACGGATGGCCGTCGGTCTGGCGCGAGTAGACAAAGGACGGATGTGATGGTGGTTCAACGGTCACCGCGGGTGGAGGATCGATTCCATAAGGTCGGGAATCGGGTACTGACCGTACTCGGGCGCCAAGAGTGGCTGGACCGGCCCAGCTACCGCTTCGAGAACGTGCTGAGCTTCGCGTTCAACGCGTTCGGCGGCGCCCGCAACCGGGTGACCAACGCGCTCAACGGGGTCTGGCTCGGGCATCCGGTGCATCCGCCGTTGGCGTCGCTGACCAGCGGTGCCCTGGGCACCACGGTGGCGCTGGACGCGCTCAGCGTGCTGCCGGGCCGGCCCAAATCCGAACTGCTCGACGCGTCGCGGTTCGCCCAGCGGGCCCTGGGCTTGGGCATCCTGGCCAACCTCGCCTCGGCGGTCACCGGTGTCACCGACTGGCAGCACACCCACGAGCAGGACCGCCGGATCGGGGCGGTGCACGGCGTGCTCAACCTGATCGCCACCGGGCTGTACGTCCAGTCCTGGCGGGACCGTCGTCGTGGCCGGCACCTGCGCGGCATCGCGATCAGCGCCATCGGGTACGGCATCACCACCGGCAGCGGCTTTTTGGGCGGGGCGCTGGTGTTCGGCTCGGGGATCGGCATCGACCAGTCCGGGCAGCGGCTCCGCCTCGACGACTGGACGCCGGTGCTGCCGGCGGCGGCGCTGCCCAGCGGCAAGAAGCCCAAGCGGATCGACGTCGACGGCGTCGGGGTGGTGCTGTGCCGCGACGGTGACACGGTGTCGGCGGTCGGCGGCTACTGCCCCCACCTGGCCGCCCCGATGGAGGACGGCTGGCTGGACCGCGGCCACCTGGTGTGCCCGTGGCACGGCTCGCAGTTCGACACCCAAACCGGTGAGGTGGTCCGCGGCCCCGCGTCGGCGCCGCTGCCCTGCTATCAGGCCCGGCTACGCAACGGCATGATCGAATTGCGTGACGGCGCACCGCAACCGACCGGATCCGGGCGGCACACCTACGTGGCGGTCGACGCCTTAGAAGCCTCGGACAGCGTGGGAGAGGAAGTGGCGCAATGAGCAACGCCTACGACGTCCTGTGCGCCCACCACGACACCCTGCGCGGGCTGGGCACCCGGCTCAAGGCCGCGCCCGTCGGCTCCACCGAACGCCAAGAGATCCTCGACGAACTGCTGCTCGAGTTCGACATTCACATGCGCATCGAGGACGACCTGTACTACCCGGCGCTGGCCGCGGCCAGCACCCTGATCGCGATCGCCCACGCCGAGCATCGGCAAATCTACGACGCGCTGGCCGCGGCGTTGCGGACCCCGGTCACCTCGCCCGACTACGAAGCCGAATGGAACAGTTTCCTCACCGTCCTGGAGGCGCACGCCGACGAGGAGGAACGTGACCTGGTGCCCCCGCCGGCACCGGTGAACCTCAGCGACGCCGAACTGGAGGACCTGGGCAACAGGATGGCGGCACGGATGGAGGAGCTGCGCAACTCCAAATTCGAGCGGCTGCACGTCAAGGGCCGGGCCGCGCTGCTGCGGGCGCTGTAGGCCGCACAACCCCAAATACGGACCGAAGCCGGGCGGGAGCGCCGTTGCCCCCGCCCGCTTCGGTGTCGTCAGCTGCGGGTGGCTTTCGTCCCGGAGAGCGCGGTGGCGCCATGGGCGGTGCTCTTGACGCGGTGGGTCACCGAACGCCACGCCGCCGGTGAATAGTGCGTGGTGGCTTCTTCGAACCCGTCCACGTGGTGCACGGTGAGCACGCCGGACTCCGGATTGATGGTGAGCTGGTCGCGCTCGGTGGCACGCACCTCTTCCCCGTCCAGCATCCGGATGACGAACACGGTGGGCGCTCCTCTCGTTGGGCCGTACCAAAGCTGACGTGACGCTACGCAGCATCGACTGCGGGACGGCACCCGTGGGCCGACGCACGCGTGAACGCCTCGGAAACGTTCGATGACGCGCGCACGCACCGCGATGTAACACAACCGGTCACCACAGCGACAACAGCAGTATCAGCGTGAATCTCTACCTCAGGTAGATGCCAAGCGAGAGGACCGGTCGTGAGCGTGAAATCCCTTGTCGCCGGGGTGGCGGCCCTCACCGCCGTCGGGGCCGCGGCCGTCGGCGCGACAGTTCTTGCCGTATCCGCCAGTCCGGCCGCCGCCCAGGTCCGGCCCGTGGTGTTCGACGTGCCGTTGGATCAAACGGCCGCCCTGCCGACCGCGGATCAGCTTCTCGGCGTGCTCAACGGCCTGGCCGACCCCAACGTGCCGTTCGCGAACAAGAGCAACCTGGTGGAAGGCGGCATCGGGCCGGTGCAAGCCGCGATGGCCGACCACCACATGCAGAAGGCGGCCAGCAAGGGGGAGCTGCCGTTGGCGTTCAACGTGGCCAACATCGCGCCGGCCGGACCGGGCGCGGCCAGCGCCGACGTGACCGTCTCGGGTCCCAAACTAGCGGCGCGCACCATGAACGTCACGTTCGTCAACCAGGGCGGCTGGATCTTGTCGAGCGGTTCGGCGGCTCAACTGCTGCAGGCGGCGTCGGGCAAGTAACCCCGTCATCACGCCGGCTGGAGGGGCCGCCCCACCTCGTGGATAGGTTAGGCTACATTTACTAACCGTGACCGAGGTCAGTGCCCAGCCCAGCCCCCCCAACGCCGCGCCGCTGTCGGTCGCGTTGCCCGCCGATATCGCGCCTGCGACGTGGCGGCCGAGCTGGCCGCGGCGCTGCCGGAACGCGACGGCGACGAGTACCTGCTCTACGAGCGCGACGGGGCGTGGACACTGGCCATCGGCGTGCAGGCCAGCGTCGAGCTCGACAACGACGAACTGCGCATCGTCCGCGACGGCGTCATCCAACGGCAGGACTGGTCCGGACGCCCGGGGGAGGCCCTCGGCGAGGCGGTGGACCGGCTGCTGCTGGAGACCGACCACGCGTTCGGCTGGATCGCGTTTGAATTCGGCGCCTACCGGTTCGGGCTGCAGCACCGGCTGGCGCCGGGAACCCCGCTGGCGCGGGTGTTTTGGCCGCGGACCCGCATCGTCGTCACCGCTGAGGAGATCCGCCTGTTCGACGCCGAGGACCGGCATCGCGGGGCGCTGGATCGGCTGCTGGCCGACGGGGTGCCGGCGACGCC
>PPEA01000612.1 GCA_002967005.1 Mycobacterium talmoniae | reverse complement strand
TGGTCGGCGGCACCGCCGACGACGCCGGGGTGGCCGCGGTGCGCGAGCTGTCGCCGACGGCCGCGGTGATCGTCACAGACCGCGCCGGATCCCCGTTATGACGTGCCGGACGCCCGTTATGCCGCTGACTGTGTCGGCGCCGTTATGACGCCGAACGTGCATCCATGGCGGCTTTTCGGCCGAAATCCCGCCATGGATGCACGCTCGGCGAGGGGGCAGACACATCCGGCGAGGGGCCACCACGGTGACTGAGTTCCGGTCGGGGTTCGTGTGTTTCGTCGGTCGCCCCAACACCGGCAAGTCGACGCTGACCAATGCGCTGGTCGGCGCCAAGGTGGCGATCACCTCGAATCGGCCGCAGACCACCCGGCACACCATCCGCGGCATCGTGCACCGGGAGAACTTCCAGATCATTCTGGTCGACACGCCCGGCCTGCACCGCCCCCGCACGCTGCTGGGCAAACGGCTCAACGACCTGGTCCGCGACACCTACGCCGAGGTCGACGTGATCGGGTTGTGCATCCCGGCCGACGAGGCGATCGGGCCGGGGGACCGCTGGATCGTCGAGCAGATCCGCGCGGTCGCGCCCAAGACCACGCTGCTGGTCGTTGTCACCAAAACCGACAAGGTGTCCCGCGACAGGCTGGCCGCCCAGCTGGTCGCCGTCAGCGAACTCGCCCCGGAAGCCGAGATCGTGCCGGTGTCGGCGGTGTCCGGCGAGCAGGTCGACGTGCTGATCGACGTGCTGGCCGCGGCGCTGCCGCCCGGCCCGGCGTTCTACCCGGACGGGGAGCTCACCGACGAGCCCGAAGAGGTGCTGATGGCCGAGTTCATCCGGGAGGCCGCGCTGGAGGGGGTACGCGACGAGCTGCCGCACTCGCTGGCGGTGGTGATCGAGGAGGTCCGCCCGCGCGAAGACCGCGACGACCTGATCGATGTGCACGCCAACCTCTACGTCGAGCGGTCCAGCCAGAAGGGCATCGTGATCGGCAAGGGCGGTGCCCGGCTGCGGGAGGTGGGGACCACCGCGCGCCGCCAGATTGAGAAGCTGTTGGGCACCAAGGTCTACCTGGACCTGCACGTCAAGATCGCCAAGAACTGGCAGCGCGACCCCAAACAGCTGGGCCGGTTGGGCTTTTGAGCGTTTGCCGGGCGTTAGCATGTGTGCGCTGCGCCGATATCACCGACGGAGGTCACCATGCGGTATAGGTCGCGCTACAGCGGGATCATCGGGGTGGTTGTGTTGGTGTGGCTGCTCATCGGGGCGGTCGCGGCCTACCAGCGTGGCTATTTCACCGCCGGCGGCACCAACTGCGCCACCGCGGGGAGCATCGCGCTCACCGTGCTCGCCGGGCCACTGAACTACGGCGGGGTCAACCCCAACATCACCTGCCATCTGCCGGAACCCAGTGCGATGAGACCGGCCAACGTCGGGGAGTTGTCATGATCGGCCTCGGGGTCATCCTGGTCATCGTCGGGTATCTGCTCGACATTCAGATGGTGTGGGCGCTTGGCGTCGTCTCGTTGGTCATCGGCGCGGTGCTCTGGATCCTGGGCAAGCTGGGTCGCCCGGTCGCGGGCCGCCGGCACTGGTACTGACCGCTGTTCACCGCGTCGGTGAGCCCGCCGGGCGGGCCGCATCGGCATGGCCGCCGAAGCATTTACAACGTAAACCCGCGGTGGTTATGCTCGCATGCGGTGGTCGCATTCCTCGCCTGTTGAGCGCCATGGCGACCTCAACCACAGGAAGGCCAACGATGAAACCCCTCGCATTCGCTGCGATCGTGGCAGCCACCTTGTTGTTCAACGGCTGCTCCGCCTCCAAGGTCGTCAACACCGGCGGCGACACCAAATGCAAGGACTTCACCACGCAGGACGAGAAAAAGCAGAACGACGAGATCAGCAAGATGCTCAAGGACAGCGGCGGCGCAGAACCCAACAACCTGCAAATCACGACCACCCGGCTGTCGGTGATGACCTACTGCCAAACGCTCGGCAAGGAGGACAGCAAGATTTCCGAGGCGCCGCACGGCTGACCGGCCGCCGAGCCAGCCCGTCCCGGCGAGCGGCGCGAGATCTTGCCCATCGATGGATTTGTGGCCAAGATTTAGCGCTATGGGAAGCGGCCACCGCCGCGCCGAACCGCACACGGTTGGGGGATGATCGCGCTGGACGGCCACGACGACGAGACCCTCGCTGACCCCATCGACCCCGAGACGTCCGCGACGGAGTCCGGTGGCGCGTCCGACGGTCACCGACGGCTAAGCCGCGCCTTTATCCTCGACGCCGCCATCGACCTCATCGATCGCGACGGCTTGCCCCAGCTGACGATGCGCCGGCTGGGCGCCGCCTGTGGGGTGGAGGCGATGGCGCTATACCGGTACGTGCACAGCCGCGGCGACCTGCTCACCGGGATCGTCGACCACCTCGTGGACCGGCTGCACGCCGAGCAACTCACCGCACGTCGCCAAGAGGACGGGTGGCAGGACTACCTGGTCCGCCTGGCCCACGGGGTACGCCACGTCGCGCTCCAACATCCGGAGGTGTTTCCGCTGTTGGCGACCCAGGCCCCCGAGGCGCCCTGGGTGCGGCCCCCGCTGCGCAGCCTGCGCTGGATGGAAACCTTCCTCGACACGTTGATCTCGTATGGCTTCGACGACACCGCCGCCGTCGCCGCGTACCGCACCTACACCACGTTCCTGCTGGGACAGCTGCTGCTGGAGGTCTCGGCTCACGGTGCCGAACTGCACCCCGACGAAGCCCTCCTCGACAACGAGGCGCCCCCGAAACCCAAACGGGACCTGTCGAATTACCCGCACCTGCAGCGTCTGCAACCGATGCTGTCCCAAGACCACCGCACCGCCGAATTCGAAGAAGGCCTCGAAGCCCAGCTCGACCGGCTCGAACTGCTGGTGGCCCGCCGCTGATTCAGGGCCCGACTTCTGGCGTCCCACACCACCACCTGTTTACAGCGTTATCGGCCTGGGTTTACAGTGTATACGCCACGGGCCGTGCTTTATCCGCGGAGCGCCTCGACATTGGCGCGGGCCGACAGGTGCGCGGCGGCAGCGAATCAAATCGAACTGCGAGTCAACAGGGGATACGAAAGTGCGCGTGCGTCTGGTCGTTGGTTTGCTCAGCAATGTGGTGATGGCGGCGTCGGCGGTGTCGGGCGTGGCGGCCCCCGTCGCGTCCGCGGCGCAATGCCCGGATGTGGAGGTGGTGTTCGCCCGCGGCACCGGCGAGCCGCCCGGTGTCGGCCCGACCGGCCAAGCCTTCGTCAACGCGCTGCGCCCGCGGGTCGGCGCGAAATCGTTTGGGGTGTACCCGGTCAACTACCCGGCCACCGATCAGTGGGGCACCGGTGTGGAGGGCGTTCGCGACGCGGGCGCGCATGTCGTGTCGATGGCTGGTAGCTGCCCGCAGACCAAGATGGTGCTCGGCGGGTTTTCTCAGGGCGCGGCCGTGATGGGTTTTGTGACCTCGGATGCCGTCCCCGATGGGGTGGATCCGGCCACCGTGCCCAAGCCGCTGGCGCCGGAGGTCGCCGACCACGTCGCCGCGGTGGTGTTGTTCGGCACCCCCAACCAGCGGGCGATGAGTTTCCTCAACCAACCGCCGGTGGTGATCGGGCCGCAGTTTACGGCCAAGACCCTGGAGGTCTGCGCACCCGAGGACGCGGTGTGCTCCGAAGGATTGGACTTCGCCGCGCACAACTCCTATGCCGACGGCGGGGACAGCGTCAACCAGGGAGCGGCGTTCGCCGCCAACCACCTTCACTAAAAGACGCACATGGGTAGCGATCCCACTTCGGGGCCACACCACGACGGCGGCCGGATCCTCGACGCCGCCGAGGGGGTCTTGGTCGCCCTGCGCCGGTGCACCCTGGCGGAGGCCTTCAACGAACTCGCGCGCACGGCCCGAGAGCACCGGCTTCCAGCATTGAGCCTGGCCCGCGCGCTGGTTGCGGTGGCCGAAAACCAACCCCGGCAGGAACTCAACCTGGACGCCGTCGAGGTGGTGCGCAACGTCTGGGGCAATCTGCTGGATCGCCTGCGCGATCGTCGCGATGGTGCCGGGCCGATGGCGCACCAACGGCCGTGAGGCCGGCTGGGCTGTTAACTCACCGGTTGTGCTGGGGGCAGTAGGCCGCGACCGAGGCCCCCAAAAACGCGCCGGCCTGCCATTCCAGCAGCGTGGGGTTGTCCGAGATCATCAGCGACAAGATGTCCTTGTCGGGCTTGTCGTCGTCCAGCGCCTGGCACACCCGCTGCGCGTAGGAGATCGCGGCGTCCGGCGAGGTGTAGGTGATTTGCGCCTGGTCGAGGGTGTGCAGGAACTCGGTGTCGGTGGGCCCGGTGGCGTGCGCAGGCGACGCTAGCGTTACTCCCAGACCGACCAGCGGGGCGAGCAAGTTAGCAAGTCTCATTATTGCGTTGAGTTTAGCGGGGGCGGCCGCGGCATCCGCACCCGCGCGGCTATGAGCGTGCTCACGAAACGCCGGTGTGCCACCACACCTTGGGCTGTTTGGCCGCCCAGCCGCTGACGGCCTCCAGTTCGGCGGCCAGCGAGATCAGCATCGGCTCACTGTTGGCCGGCCCCATCAGCTGCACCCCGATCGGCAACCCGTCGGAGGTGAACCCGGCCGGCACGTTGATCGACGGCCAGCCCAGCACATTCCACGGCCAGGTCACCGGGCACGCTGCGATCATCGCCCGGTCGGTGTCCAGGCTGCCCAACCCGTCGAAGGCGTGCACCGCGGGCGGCGGCTGCGCGGTGGTGGGCGCCAGCACCACGTCCACGATCCGGAAGATCGACCCCACCCCGGGCGCTGATCGGCGGCCTCGCGGGCGCGCGCCTGGCGCAGCACCGCCTGCGACAGCAGCCGCCCGGTGCGCATATTGGCCACCGTGCGCCGGTCCAGGGCGATGTCGTCGCCGAGCCGCTCCGGCCCAGTCCACCAACCCCGCCGTGGACCGGGCCAAAAAGTTCCACGACAGCCGCACCCCGTAGTCCGGGTTGCCGGAGACCACAGTGTGGCCCAGCAGCTCGAGCTGCTCGGCACCCGGTGGCGAGCGCCGCGGCGAGGACGCCGGACGTCCAGACGGCGACGTCGCCGCCGGACAGGTCGGCGGCCGGGTCCGCCACCGAGCGGTTGAGCGCGGCCAGCGGACCGATTTTCACTGCCAGCGTCACCAGTTGCATGGCGACGACCACCACCGCGGTCAGCCCCAGCGCGGCTTTCGGATTGGTGCGGATGTAGCCGACGGCACCGTTGAAGATGTCGCTCAGCGACAGCGGCCGCAGCGGGATCACCCCGGGCTTGAGCGCCGGCGGAGGCCCATAGCCCGGTGCCGGATAGCCCGGCGGGGGATGGCCGGGCGGCCCGTAGCCCGGTGCCGGGTACCCGGGCGGCGGGTGGCCAGGCGGTGGCGGGGAGCCGGGGTAGCCGGGCGGCGGGTAACCCGGCGGCGGGTACCCGGGTGGCCCATAGCCCGGCGGCGGATAACCGGGATTACCGGGCGGCGGCGTACTCACCACGTGAAAGGGCTGTCGTCGTCGGCGCGGGTCATGGCTCCCATCCTGTCGGCCGAGGCGGCATTTCTCAACGTTTCTCGACGCTGACCAGGGACTGAGCGGAAGCCGGTCTCCCCGGCCCCGTCGCCGCGTGTCGCGACCGGCGGTCAGCGTAGCGTTTGCACCATGGCGGAACTTAAAGCCCAGTTGCGGGCGGATCTGACCGATGCGATGAAGTCACAGGACAAGTTGCGCACCGCGACCCTGCGGATGTTGTTGGCGGCGATCCAGACCGAAGAGGTCTCCGGCAAGCAGGCGCGTGAGTTGTCCGACGACGAGGTGCTCAAGCTGCTGGCCCGCGAATCCCGCAAGCGGGCCGAGGCGGCCGAGATCTACACCCAAAACGGCCGCGGTGAGCTGGCCGCCGAGGAGCACGCCGAGGCGCGCATCATCGACGAGTACCTCCCGCCGCCGCTGTCCGACGGCGAGGTGGCCGATGTCGTCGACACCGCGCTGGCCCAGGTCGCCGAACAACTCGGCGAGCGACCCGGCATGAAACAGATGGGGCTGGTGATGAAAGCGGCCACCGCGATCGCGGCGGGCAAGGTCGACGGCGCCCGGCTGGCCGCCGCGGTCAAGGGTCGCCTTTGACCGCGCGGATCGAGGACTACGCGCTCCTCGGGGACCTGCACACCGCCGCGCTGCTCGGCCGCGACGGCAGCATCGACTGGCTGTGCCTGCCCCGGTTCGATTCGCCGGCCTGTTTTGCGGCGCTGCTTCACGACGAGTCCGCCGGCTACTGGCGTATCGCCCCGGCCGACGGTGGCCCGGCCACCCGGCGCAGCTACCGCGGCGACACGCTGATCGTGGACACCGAATGGGACACCGACTCCGGTTCGGTGCGGGTCACCGATTTCATGTCGCCCCGCGGGCACGCCGCCGACCTGGTCCGGATCGTCGAGGGGCTGTCCGGGCGGGTGTCGATGCGGATGGATTTGGTGATCCGATTCGACTACGGCCACGTGGTGCCCTGGATTCGGCGCAGTGACTACGGCCTGGTCGCGGTCGCCGGGCCGGACACCCTGTGCCTGAGCACCCCGGTCAAGGTGCGTGGCGAGCACCTGTCCACCGTCGCGGAGTTCGAGGTGGCCGCCGGCGAGCGGGTGCCGTTCGTGCTCAACCACGTCGAATCGCATCGCCTGCCCGACGCGGTGCGCTCGGAGGCCGAACGCGCGCTGGCCAAGACCGAGGCGTTTTGGCGCAACTGGATCGACCGGTGCAGCTACCGCGGCCCGTGGGCCGACGCGGTGCGCCGCGCCCTGATCACGCTCAAGGCGCTCACCTACGCCCCGACCGGCGGCATCCTTGCCGCCGCGACCACATCGCTTCCCGAAGCCATTGGCGGAGTGCGTAATTGGGACTACCGGTACTGCTGGCTGCGGGACGCCACCTTCACCCTGCAGGCGCTGCTGGGCACCGGCTACATCGACGAGGCCAAGGCGTGGCGGGACTGGCTGGTCCGGGCGGTCGCCGGCGATCCGGCGAAGCTGCAGATCATGTACGGCCTGGACGGCACCCGGCGGCTGCCCGAACTGACCCTGGACTGGCTGTCCGGGTATGAGGGCTCGGCGCCGGTGCGGATCGGCAATGATGCGGCCGGCCAGTTCCAGCTCGACGTGTGGGGCGAGGTGCTCGACGGCCTGCACCTGGCGCGCGAAACCGGTATGGAGGCGGTGGAAACCGCTTGGGATATCCAGCGGGCGTTGCTGGACTTCCTGGAAGGCAATTGGGATCAGCCGGACTCCTCGCTGTGGGAAGTCCGCGGCCCCAGAAGACATTTCGTGCATTCGAAGGTGATGGCGTGGGCGGGGATCGACCGTGCCGTGCACACGGTGGAAACTCAGGGTCTGGACGGTCCGCTGGACCGGTGGCGCGCGCTGGCCGACCGCATCCACGCCGACGTCTGCCAGCACGGGTATGACGCCGAGCGCAACACCTTTACCCAGTTCTACGGATCGACCGGCCTGGATGCCGCCCTGTTGTTGATCCCCCGGGTCGGCTTCTTGCCGTGGGACGACCCGCGGGTGGCCGGCACCGTCGACGCCGTGCAAAACGAGTTGGCCAACGACGGCTTCCTGATGCGCTACGGCGCCGACCCGGAGGGCTCCGTCGACGGCCTGCCCGGCACCGAGGGCGCATTCTTGGTGTGCACGTTCTGGCTGGCCGACGCGCTGCACGGGATCGGTCGCCGCGACGAGGCCCGCACCCTGTTCGAGCGGCTGCTGGGGCTGCGCAACGACGTCGGGTTGCTCAGCGAGGAATACGACACCGTCGCACGCCGACAGGTGGGCAACATCCCGCAGGCGTTCAGCATGGTCGGCCTGGTCAACACCGCCCGCCAGCTCGGCGGGGCGTCGACGCAAACCCGCAACGGCGACCCGCGCCGCTGAACCGCGGGATCGTCCGGGACGCTGGACGCGCCGTCCCGCAAAGCCTACCCTGAATGTGACCTAAGTCACTTTCAAGATCTTAGGGGGCGGGATGATGGTTGCCACCACAACCCACTTTCCCAAACAGAAGGCGCCGTGCGGGCACATGGCCGAGGGTGATCACCACATCGAAGGTGACGACGAAGGCCTCGCCTACGACGACCTCAGGTTTTCTTGCGGCTGCCGCGAGATCCGCCACGTCTATCACGACGGATCCGTGCGGTTACGCACCATTCGCCACGACGGAAAAGTGTTACGCGACGAGCACAGCGGTGACCACGAGGCGTGAGACGCGGCAATGACCGCGTCGCACAACATCGTGGTGGTCGGCGGCGGAGCCGCCGGCCTACGCGCCGCCATCGCCATCGCCGAAACCAACCCGCGCCTGCGCATTGCGGTCGTTTCCAAGGTCTATCCGATGCGCAGCCACACCGTCTCGGCGGAGGGCGGTGCGGCCGCGGTCGCCGGTGCGGATGACAGCCTCGACGAACACGCCTACGACACGGTTTCCGGCAGCGACTGGCTGTGCGACCAAGACGCGGTCGAAGCTTTCGTGGCCGAGGCGCCCCGCGAATTGCTGCAGCTGGAGCACTGGGGCTGCCCCTGGAGCCGTAAACCGGACGGACGCATCGCGGTTCGTGCGTTCGGCGGAATGAAGAAGAAACGCACCTGGTTCGCCGCCGACAAGACCGGGTTTCACATGCTGCACACGCTGTTTCAGCGGATCCTGGCCTACCCGGACATCGTGCGCTACGACGAGTGGTTCGCCACCACGCTGCTCGTCGACGACGGACGGGTCGGTGGGGTGGTCGCCGTCGAGTTGGCCACCGGACGCGTCGAAACCATCCTGGCGGACGCGGTGATCGTCGCTACCGGCGGATGCGGGCGGGTATTTCCGTTCACCACCAACGCCAACATCAGCACCGGCGACGGCATGGCGCTGGCGTTTCGGGCCGGCGCACCGCTGAAGGACATGGAGTTCGTCCAGTACCACCCCACCGGGCTGCCGTTCACCGGCATCTTGGTCACCGAAGCCGCACGCGCGGAAGGCGGTTGGCTGCTCAACAAGGACGGCTACCGCTACCTGCAGGATTACGATCTCGGCACCCCCACCCCCGAACCAAAGCTGCGCAGCATGGAACTGGGGCCGCGGGACCGGTTGTCGCAGGCCTTCGTGCACGAGCAGGAGAAGGGGCGCACGGTCGAGACCCCGTACGGCCATGTCGTCTACCTCGACCTGCGGCACCTGGGTGCCGAGCTGATCGACGCCAAGTTGCCGTTTGTGCGGGAACTGTGCCGCGACTACCAGCACATCGACCCGGTCACCGAACTGATCCCGGTCCGGCCGGTGGTGCACTACATGATGGGCGGTGTCCATACCGATATCGACGGCGCCACACCGCTTCCCGGTCTTTTTGCGGCTGGCGAAACCGCCTGCGTCAGCATCAACGGCGCCAACCGGCTGGGATCGAACTCGCTGCCAGAGTGCCTGGTCTTCGGCGCCCGCGCGGGCTGCGCCGCCGCGCAGTACGCGACGACGGTCGGTGCCGCCTCGCCGACGGTGCAGACGCAGGCCGGTGTCGAGGAGCAGCGGCTGCAACGTGAACTCGCCCGCCGCGCCGAGGGACGTGAACGCATCGCCGACATCCGCTCCGAGATGCAGACCATCATGGAAACCGCCGCCGGGATCTATCGCGACGGGCCGGCCCTGACCAAGGCCGCCGACCAGATCCGGGTGTTACAAGAGCGATTCGCCAACGCCGGCATCGACGACCACAGCCGCACCTTCAACACCGAGCTGACCGCGCTGCTCGAATTGGCGGGCATGCTCGACATCGCCCAGACGATCATCGAATCCGCGTTGCAGCGAGAAGAATCCCGGGGCGCCCACCAGCGCACCGATTTCACGCGTCGCGACGACGAACGATTCTTGGCACACACCTTGGTTCATCGCGAACCCGACGGGACGGCGCGGGTCGACTACCTTCCGGTCACGATCACGCGCTGGCCTCCGGGGGAACGGGTGTATGGGAGGTAGTGATGGCAGACCGAATCGCCATGGAAGTGTTGCGGTATCGACCCGAGATCGAATCCGTGCCCACGGTGCAGACCTACGAGGTGCCGTTCGATCGCCAATGGGCGATCCTGGACGGCCTGAACTACATCAAGGATCAGCTGGACGGGACGCTGAGTTTCCGGTGGTCGTGCCGGATGGGCATCTGCGGCAGCTGCGGGATGACCGTCAACGGGGACCCCAAACTGGGCTGCGCGACGTTTTTGGTCGACTACCTGCCCGGCCCGGTGCGGGTGGAGCCGCTGCGCAACTTCCCGGTGATCCGCGACCTGGTCGTCGATATCAGCGACTTCATGGCCAAACTGCCCACCGTCAAGCCGTGGATCATCCGCGGCGACGAGCAGCCCATCGAGGACGGTGAATACCGCCAGACCCCCGCCGAATTGGACGAGTTCAAGCAGTTCAGCATGTGCATCAACTGCATGCTGTGCTACGCGGCCTGCCCGGTGTACGCGCTGGATCCGGACTTCCTGGGCCCCGCGGCGATCGCGCTGGGGCAACGCTACAACCTGGATTCGCGCGACGATGGCGCCGCCGACCGGCGCGACGTCCTGGCCGCGGCCGACGGTGCCTGGGCGTGCACCTATGTGGGCGAATGCTCCACGGCCTGCCCGAAGGGGGTCGACCCGGCCGGCGCTATCCAACGCTACAAGCTGGCCGCGGCAACCCACTCGGTCAAACAGCTGCTGTTACCCCGGGGCGCACGATGACCACCGCGGCGCGCCCGTATCGCCAGCCGGTGCCCCGGTTTTGGTGGGCCGGGCGGCGCTCGTATCTGCTGTTCATGCTGCGCGAAATCAGCAGCGTCTTCGTGGCCTGGTTCGTGGTGTTCCTGCTGGCGTTGGTGCACGCGATCGGTGCCGGCCCGGAGCCTACCGGCGCTTCCTGGACTTCAGCGCCCAGCCGGGTGTGGTTGCGCTGAACGTCGTGACGCTGGCGTTCGTGCTGCTGCACGCGGTGACCTGGTTTGGGTTGGCGCCACGGGCCATGGTGCTGCACCTGCGGGGGCGCCGGGTCCCGGCCCGGGCGGTGCTTGCCGGGCACTACGCGGCGTGGCTGGCGATCTCGGTGTTCGTGGCCTGGCTGGTGCTGTCATGAGCGCGCCCCCGCGCCAGCGACGCTCGCTGGAACCCTTCGTGTGGCTGCTGTTCAGCGGCGGCGGCATGGCGGCCGCCCTGGTGCTGCCCATCCTGGTGGTGCTGTTCGGGGTGGCGTTTCCGCTCGGCTGGCTCGACGCGCCGGATTATGCCCATCTGTTCGCGGTGCTGGGTAACCCGCTGACCAAGCTGGTGCTGTTCGGTGTGTTCCTGCTGGCCCTGTTTCATTGGGCGCACCGGTTCCGGTTCACCGTCGAGCACGGGCTGAAGCTGGGCCGCTTCGACCCGGTGATCGCGCTGTGCTGTTACGGCGCCGCCGCGGTGGGATCGGTCGTGGCGGGCTGTTTACTGCTCGGCGTGTAGGTCACCCGTGGGTGTCCACCGACGGGACGACGGCGCGGCTCCACACCTCGCGGACCGCGATACCCACCAGGACCAGCAGGGCAGCGGGGAGCGGGCCCAATTGCAGGCTGCCGCCGACGGATCCGGCTCGCTCATGCAGGGCGAAAAGGACGATGGCGGCGCCCAGGATGGGGGCAGCCGCCGTCGCGACGCCAAACCACCACCGGCGCAACAGCACGGCGTTGACGACCGCGGCGATGACCACGGTTACCAGCGCGAGCCACGCCGCAGCCGTCACCGCGTTTGCGATGTAGAACCCACCCGGTGCCGGGTCGGCGTAGCGGCGGGGTAGCGGCGCGCCCGCCGACGGTTCCCCCAGCAACAGGCCGACGATGAACACCCACCAGCCGACATCGCCGAGGGCTCGCGACACCTGCATGGCCGAAGGGTATCGGCCGGGAGCCCGCCTCTCGTGGATCGTTTGGGTGCGCCCCCGCAACGGGTAATCCGACAACAAGCACCCGCGGGGGCCCGCCCCCCGGTGGGAACGGACGAAGGAACACAAACGATGAGCGCAAACGACGAACGAACCGGGGACGCGAACCAGCAGCAGCCGAGGTATGAGTCGCCGCAGGCAGATGAGGAAGGCAACGCCAAAGCCCGCCGGGTCGAACAGGCCTATACCGACCGTCCGACGGTCGTGATGCCCGGTTCCGGCGGAACCGTCGCCGGCACGGCGATCAACGACTGGCTCGACGAGGAGGGCAACCCGAAATTCGGCGAGCCCGGTGCGGGCCCACACGCGCAGGACAGCCCCAGGGACGACACGGGCCAACCGCACGAGCCGCCGGTTTAGCCGATGCCCTGACCAGATCGGTCAGAGCCGGCCGTGATGACAAGTGTCGGGGTGGCGGGATTCGAACCCACGACCTCTTCGTCCCGAACGAAGCACGCTACCAAGCTGCGCCACACCCCGCGTGAAGCCTCGACAGCCTATCGCACCGGCGGGCCCACCCACCAAATGCGGTGCCCCGCTGCGCGGACGCGGCGTAGGTCACATCCCTGACCGCCCAACTGATGGCCCACACTCCGGCGTGGAATATAGGCATCGACCAGCGGCGTTGGGCAGACTGGCTAATAACGCTGTTGTCGGGGCAGAGGAGCGGATCATGACGGCTTTGGGCGCCGCAGTGTACGGCGGATTCTTCGGTTTGGCCGCGCTCTGGCTGGCGGCGACCTCCCCGGAAAAGCGGGCCGACGAGGATCACTCCCAGGCGGCGGACCGCTCGAACGCGGCGAGTGTCGCGGCCGGCGCGGCCATGTCCAGCCCCTGCTGCGCCACCCAGTCGTCGCAGAAGTAGGTGTCGGCGTAGCGGTCGCCGCTGTCGGCGAGCAGCGTGACCACCGATCCGCGGCGGCCCGCGGCAACCATCTCCGCGAGCAGCCCAAACGCGCCCCACACATTGGTGCCCGTTGACG
>PPEA01000611.1 GCA_002967005.1 Mycobacterium talmoniae | reverse complement strand
GCGTCGACCAGGTCGAGTTCGGCTTCACCGCGCACCGCGGCACCACGGTGCTGCCGCTGGCCAAAAGCGCGTCCGGCGGTGAGCTGTCCCGGGTGATGCTGGCGATCGAGGTTGCGCTGGCGACGTCGTCGAAACAGTCGGGCGGCACCACGATGGTGTTCGACGAGGTCGACGCCGGGGTGGGTGGCCGGGCGGCGGTGCAGATCGGCCGGCGGCTGGCCCGGCTGGCCCGCACCCACCAGGTCATCGTGGTGACGCACCTGCCGCAGGTCGCGGCGTACGCCGACGTGCACCTGATGGTCGAGCCCACCGGGCGCGGCGGCGCCAGCGGGGTGCGGCGCCTCGACGGCGACGACCGCGTCGCCGAGCTGGCCCGGATGCTGGCCGGGCTGGGGGAGACCGACACCGCGCGCGCCCATGCCCGCGAACTGTTGGAGGCCGCCCAGGCCGACCGGTAGACCGGTAGCCCGCCGACTGTGCGATCCGATACGCCTGCACCCGCGGTTTGCGGATGAATCCGCACAGTCGGTGCGCAACAGCCGCGCTCGCCGAGACCAACCTGTTACCAGTGTTACACCAGACAACTTCTGGGGCTGGTGTTACGGCGCGCCTCCCGGCCTCCGCGGCCCATTCCCGACAGAATCGCACCCCATGAAGATGTCTGCGCTTCTGTCCCGTAATACGTCGCGGCCCGGTGTCGTCGGCACCGCCCGGGTCGACCGCGATATCGATCGCCTGCTGCGCCGCGTGTGCCCCGGCGACATCGTGGTCCTCGACGTGCTCGACCTGGACCGGATCACCGCCGACGCGCTGGTCGACGCCGCCATCGCCGGCGTGGTCAACGCCTCCCCGTCGATCTCCGGCCGCTACCCCAACCAGGGCCCGGAAGTTCTGGTCGCCAACGGCGTGGCCCTCATCGACGAGGCCGGGCCGACGGTGTTCAAGAAGATCAAGGACGGCGCCAAGATCCGGCTGCACAACGGCGGCGTCTACTCCGGCGACCGCCGCTTGGCGCTCGGCACCGAGCGCAGCGACCTCGACATCACCGAGATGATGCACGAGGCCAAGAGCGGGTTGGTCTCGCACCTGGAAGCCTTCGCCGGCAACACCATCGAGTACATCCGCAGCGAAAGCCCGCTGCTGATCGACGGAATCGGCATCCCCGACATCGACGTCGACCTGCGCCGCCGCCACGTCGTGCTGGTGGCCGACGAGCCGCACGCCGCCGAGGACCTGAAATACCTCAAACCGTTCATCAAGGAGTACCAGCCGGTGCTCATCGGTGTCGGGACCGGGGCCGACGTGCTGCGCAAGGCCGGGTACCGCCCGCAGCTGATCGTCGGCGACCCCGAGCAGCTGTCCGTCGACGTCCTCAAATGCGGTGCGCAGGTGGTGTTACCGGCCGACGCCGACGGCCACGCCCCCGGCCTGGAACGCATCCAGGACCTCGGGGTGGGCGCGATGACGTTCCCGGCCGCCGGGTCGGCGATGGACCTGGCGTTGCTGCTGGCCGACCACCACGGCGCGGCCCTGCTGGTCACCGCCGGCCACACCGCCAGCATCGAGACGTTCTTCGACCGCACCCGCGTGCACAGCAACCCGTCGACATTTCTGACCCGGCTCAAGGTCGGGGAGAAGCTGGTCGACGCCAAAGCGGTGGCCACCCTGTACCGCAACCGGATTTCGGCCGGGGCCATCGCGCTGCTGGTGCTGACCATGCTGATCGCGGTCATCGTCGCATTGTGGGTGTCGCGCACCGACACCGTGGTGCTGCACTGGATCGTGGACTACTGGAACCGGTTCTCCCTGTGGGTGCAGGGCTGGATCACCTAGCGCCGTGATCTCGCTACGTCACCACGCGATTTCGCTGGCCGCGGTGTTCCTGGCGCTGGCGATCGGGGTCGTGCTGGGTTCCGGTCTGCTCTCCGACACGCTGCTGTCCGGGCTGCGCGAGGAGAAGCGGGATCTGCATTCCCAGATCAACGCCCTCAACGACCAGAAGAACGCCCTCAACGAAAAAATCAGCACGGCAAGCGATTTCGATGCGCAGGTGGCGGGCCGGATCGTGCACGACGTGCTGAGCGGCAAGTCGGTGGTGGTGTTTCGCGCCCCGGAGGCCCGCGACGACGACGTCGAGGCGGTGTCGCGGATCATCGGCACCGCCGGCGGCACGGTCAGCGGCACGGTGGGGTTGACCCAGGAGTTCGTCGACGCCAACTCCGCGGAGAAACTGCGCACCGTGGTCAACTCGTCGATCCTGCCGGCCGGCGCCCAGTTGAGCACCAAACTCGTCGACCAAGGCTCGCAGGCCGGGGATCTGCTGGGCATCGCCCTGCTGATCAACCGCGATCCCGCCGTCCCCACCGTCGACGACCTGCAGCGCGAAACCGTGCTGGCCGCGCTGCGCGACACCGGGTTCGTCAGCTACGGGGACCAACACGTCGGCGCGGCCAACGCCGCGGTGGTGATCACCGGCGGGACGCTGGGCGACGACGCCGGCAACAAGCGGGGTGGTGATGCTGCGGGCCGGCTCGACCACCCAAACCCAGCTGGCGTTCACCGGTCTCGACAACCCGACCGGTATCACGGTGGACAGCAGCCGCATCGTGTATGTGACCGACACCGAGAACGACCGGGTGGTGTCGCTGGACACCGACTCCAACCAGCAGACCGTGCTGCCGCTCATCGGGCTCAACGCGCCCACCGGTGTGGTGGTGGACAACGGCACCATCTACGTCGCCGACGGCGGCAACAATCGGGTCCTGTCGCTGCGCACCGGCTCCAACGCGCCGACCGAGTTGCCCTTCACCGGCCTCAAGGAGCCTGGCGGTGTGACGGTGGACAACAAGGGCGCCGTGTATGTCACCGACAGCGGCAACAACCGCGCACTGAAACTTCCCGCCGACTCCACCACCCAAGTCGAACTGCCCTTCACCGGGCTGGACTACCCCTGGGGGTTAGCGGTCGACAACCTGGGCACGGTCTACATCGCCGGCCACAGCAACGAGGTAGTGGCGCTGCGCCAGCAGTAACCGCCCACGGGAGAATGTGACCGTGTTTGGTCTTGTCGTCGTTGTTGCGCTGGTGGCCACCGTGGTGCTGGGCACCGTGCTGGGCAAGCGCTACCGGGTCGGTCCACCGGTGCTGCTCATCGTGCTCGGGTCGCTGCTGGGTCTGATCCCGCGATTCGGCCAGACCCAGCTCGACGGGGAGATCGTGCTGCTGCTGTTCCTGCCGGCGATCCTGTACTGGGAAAGCATGAACACCAGCTTCCGCGAGATCCGCGCGAACCTGCGCGTCATCGTGCTGTCCAGTGTCGGGCTGGTGATCGCCACCGCGGTCGCGGTGTCCTGGACGGCGCGGGCGTTGGGCATGGAGCCCCACGCGGCGGCGGTGCTCGGCGCGGTGCTCTCCCCCACCGCGCCGCCGCCGTCGCCGGTCTGGCCAAACAGTTGCCGCGCGACCGCTGACGGTGTTGCGAGCCGAGAGCATCATCAACGACGGGACCGCGCTGGTGCTGTTCGCCGTGACCGTCGCCGTGGCCACCGGTGCCCCCGCGATCGGCCCGGCGGCCCTGGTCGGGCGGTTCGTCGGCTCCTATCTCGGCGGTATCGCGGCCGGGCTGCTGGTCGGCTGGCTGGTGACGCTGCTGCGCCGCCGCATTGACGCGCCGCTCGAGGAGGGTGCGCTGAGCGTGCTGACGCCGTTCGCGGCGTTCCTGCTCGCCCAAACGCTGCACTGCAGCGGGGTGGTCGCGGTGCTGGTGTCGGCGCTGGTGCTCACCTACGTGGGGCCGCGGGTGATCCGGGCGCGGTCGCGGCTGCAGTCGTTCGCGTTCTGGGACATCGCGACCTTCCTGATCAACGGCTCGCTGTGGGTGTTCGTCGGGGTGCAAATCCCGGGCGCGGTGCGCGGCATCGCCGACGTCCACGGCGGGCTGCGGGGCGCCGTGGTGCTGGCCCTTGCCGTCACCGGGGTCGTCATCGCCAGCCGGATCGCCTGGGTCGAGGGCACCACCGTGCTGATCCGCACCCTCGACCGCGCCCGGTGCAGCGCACCCGCCGGGTCGGGTGGCGCCAGCGCACCGTGACAGCTGGGCGGGATTCCGCGGCGCGGTGTCGCTGGCCGCGGCGCTGGCCGTCCCGCTCACCACCCGCAGCGGCGCCCCGTTCCCGGACCGCAACCTGATCATCTTCGTCGTGTCGGTGGTGATTTTGGTGACCGTCCTGGTCCAGGGCAGCACCCTGCCCGCCGTGGTGCGGTGGGCCCGGCTGCCCGAAGACGCCACGCACGCCGACGAACTGCAGTTGGCGCGTACCCGCGCCGTGGAAGCCGCCCTCGAAGCGTTGCCGCAGGTGGCCGGTCAACTCGACGTCAGCCCAGAACTGTTGCGCCGCTTGCAAAAAGAATACGAGGATCAGGCCGCGCTGGTGGCCGCCAACTCCGACGACACCGCACCCAACGACGTGGCCGAGCGCAACGAGTTGGTGCGGCGGGTACGGCTGGGCGTGCTGGAACACAAGCGCCAAGCGGTGACCGAGCTGCGCGACCAAAACCACATCGACGACATCGTGTTACGGGAGCTGCAGGCGGCGATGGACCTGGAGGAAGTCCGGCTGCTCGACCCCGCCGACGCCGACTAAAGGCCGAACTGGTCGTCGATGATGCCCAGCCAGATCTGCGCGGCGTCGATGGCGACCTTCTCGCTGATGAAGGCGTGCTGGGTGCCGGTGTACATGTCGCGGAAGGCGCGTTCGAAGCGGCTGCCTTCGCGGATCGCGCTGGTGCCGGCAACCAGATGTGCCCATTCCGCGCAGCTTCGGGCGGTGTCGGTGGCGTACACGGCCGCCACCCGCATATCCGCCCGCAGCCCCGGCGTCAGCTCGTCGCCGGCGGCGACCGCGGACTCGGCGGTGCCGAACGCGTCGAGCACCAGCAGCCGCGCCGCCCGCCAGGCCGCGACGTGATGCGCCAGCCCCTTCTGAAACGTCGGGCGGCTGGCCAGCGCCGCCATGTCACTCATCCGGTATTTCGTCGCCGCCAGTTCGGTCACGTCATCGAGCATGCTCTTGGCGACCCCCAGCGCCCACGACGCGTGCCCAGCCGCGGTCACCGGCATCAACCCCATCCGGGTGGCCGGCGAGCTGCCGCGGTAGGGGTCGCGGCGAAACAGCGCAAACGTCCGGTGCTGCGGCACGAACACGTCGTCGATGCGGTAGTCGTAGGAGCCGGTTCCCTTGAGCCCCTGCACATACCAGCCGTCGTTGACCGACACCTCGTCGCGCGGCAGCACGGCCACCTGCATGTCGGGGATGCCCTCGGCGACCCAGCGCATCTCGCCGTTGTCCATCGGGAAGAACCCGGCCGCGATGTACTGCGAATGCCCGATGCCCGAGCCGAAGCTCCACGATCCGCTCAACCGGTAGCCCCCGTCCACCGCGGCACCCTGCCCGTTCGGGAAATACTGGCCGCCCAGCGTGACGCGGTTCTCGTGCGCGGTGAACACCTCGGCGAACCCGTCATCGGGCAGATAGGCGGCGGCCGCGAACGACGACGGCAGGTTCGCGATCCCGACCCAGCCGAACGAGCCGTCCTGCCAGGCCATTTCGACCCAGGTCTCGATCATCTCGGCGAACGACGGCTCCACGCCGCCGGCCGCGACCGGGTTGAACGCCGACAGCAGCCCGGTGGTCCACATTTCGTCGACGACCGCGGGGGTCAGGGTCCGGATCCGTTCGGCCTCAGCGGCCTCGGCCCGCACCAGCTCCCGCATTCCGCGCGCCAACGCCGCGACTTGCCCCCGCGCTACGGCGGTCAGGTCTCCAGCGCTTTCGCGCAGCCGGCGAGCACCGCGGAAAAGCTGGAGCGGAGCAGCCGGGAGGTGACCGGCTCGAGCAGCCGGCCGCCGATGTAAGCGGGGTGGGTGTAGCGGGTCAGCCAGTCGACGTGCGTACCGTCATCGCGCGGGGTGAAGGTCAGGGTGCCGCCCTCGTGCTCGAGCGGCGGGAACGAACCGAGAATGAGGTAGGAGTAGGAGCGCGGCGGATCATAGGCGGTGATCTCTTCGCGGAACCAGGCGCCCAGCCCGACCACCTCGCGCACCGCGCCTTCGCCGGGGCCCGACACGTTTGTCGCCCATCGAGCCCTTAACACCGCCGCGGCGGAGGTCAAACTGGCCGGGTCGGCCAGCCAGTCGAAGACCCGTTCCGGGGAGGCGGCGATTGTCCGTTCGATGTGAATCTCGACCATCAGATCTCCTGCCTGGCAGTGGCCGCGGTGTCCACGCCCATGCTAAACGCCCTCGGCCCACCGCGGGCCGGCGACGCCGAGATGCCGAACCCGCCACGGAGGCGTAAGGTTAGTTAGACGCTCTCGTTAATTCATGGCCGTCTGGGCTCCCCCGCAATGTGGCGATGGGACGTGACGCGGCCGGCGTGCCGAGGATGAGGAGCTTGTGATGGCGCGAACCGACGGTGATACCTGGGACATCGTGACCAGCGTGGGCCTGACCGCGTTGGCGGTGTGTGCGGCGCGGGCGCTGGACGCCGCGCTGCAGCCGCCGCTGGCCAACGACGAGTTCGCCGCCGGCTTCGTGGCCGCGGCGGGTGAGCCGAACCTCGCCGCCGCCGTGGCCAACACCGATCTGACCGGCGCCGCGGGGTTCAACGCGCAATGGGTGGGGGTGCGGACCCGGTTCTTCGACGACTTCTTCCGGCAGGCCGGGCGCAGCAAGGTGCGGCAGGCGGTGATCTTGGCGGCCGGATTGGATTGCCGCGCCTACCGGTTGGCGTGGCCGACCGGTACGACGGTGTTCGAGGTCGATCAACCGCGGGTGCTGGAGTTCAAGCAGCAGGTGCTCGACGAGCGGGGCGCCGTGCCGTCCGCGCGCCGGGTCACCATCGCCACCGACCTGCGCGACGACTGGGCGGGCGCCCTGATCGCGGCGGGCTTCGACCCGACCCAGTCGACGGCCTGGGCGCTGGAGGGCCTACTGCCCTACCTGCCCGGCGCCGCCCAGGACGCGCTGTTCGAGAAGCTGCACGAGTTGTCGGCTGCCGGCAGCTGGGTGGCCGCCGAGCTGGGGCCGAAGCCTGGTGAGCTCGAGGAATTCACCGCCAACATGAAGGCGCTCAGCGACGACCCCACCCAGCCCACGGTCGGTGAGCTCTGGTACGCCGATCCGCGCCGCGACACGAAAGAGTGGCTGGCCGAACGGGGTTGGGAGGTCACCGGTGTCGACCTGGTGGATGCGGCCGCCAACGGCTACGGCCGCCCGTTCCGCGATTTGCCGCCGATTTTCGAGCGGCTGTTGCGCCAGAAGTTCTTTACCGCCGTCCGCGGCTAGGCGTTGACCTCATCCGGGCTCGGATATCCTCGCGGAGCTGGCTTTTCGCGATCTTGCCGCCGGAGGACCGGGGCAGTTCGTCGACCACGATGAGGCGTTCGGGCAGCAGCTCCTTGGAGACCCCCAGCCCCAGCAGATGCGCGATGAGGTCTTCCAGCTCGACGGCGTTTGGGCCGCTGCGTTCGGCGTAGAGGCACACCTTCTCGCCGAACACCGGATCGGGCATCGCCACCGCGGCGGCCACCGCGATCCCCGGATGGGTCATGGCGGCGTCCTCGACCTGGGTGGCGCTGATGTTCTTGCCGCCGCGCAGGATGAAGTCGGAGGTGCGGCCGGTCACGGTCAGGTAGCCGTCGGCGTCGATCTCGCAGATGTCGCCCATGCGCATCCAGCCGTCGCCGGTGAACAGCTGGTCGTGGTCGGTGCCGTCGAGGTAGCCCAGGCTGGTGGCCGGGCCGCGGCAGGCGGGCTGACCGCGCCCGGTGTGGGTGACGTCCTTATCGCCGTCGAACAGGCGGACCGCCATCTCCGGCACAATCCGGCCGGCGGTGCGGAGCCGGCGTTGCGGCGGATCGTCGACCGTGGTGCCGCTGAGCAGCCCGGTTTCATTTGAGCCGTAGAACTGCAGAATCGTTGCGCCGGTGAGGTCCTCGAACTCTCGCGCCGGCCGGTACGGCAACGCTTCGCCGCCGGTGTAGACGATGCGCAGCGAGCTCAGGTCGTAGTCGCGGCATCCGGGATCGCCCATCAGCATGGTCAATTGCGTGCTGACGCAGCACAGTACGGTCACCCGGTGTCGTTCTATGGCTTGGCAGGTCGCCGCGGTGCTGAACCGGTCCAGCAGCACCGCGGTGGCGCGAGGTGGATCGGGGTGGCGTGGCTGGTCCAGAGCCCGAACCCGAACGGCGTGGGGATGACCGGCAGGAAGATGTCGTCGTCGGTGAGCCGCCCGTGGGCGACGGCCTTCTGGTGGAAGTAATACCACCGGTTTTGGGTGTGCACGACGCATTTGGGCAGCCCCGTGGTGCCGGAGGTGGAGTTGATCAGGAAGACCTCGTCGGGACCGAATCCGGCGTCGGCGGGCAGCGCCGCGGGTTGCACGTTCAGGGTCGGTCCGGCGGGGTTGTGGCGCAATACCAGCACCGGTACGTCGGCTTCGGCCTGCGCCGCGGGTGCCTGCCGTGGCGGATCGGTGATCAGGATCGTCGGGCGCGCACTGCGCAGGATGGCGGTGACCTCCCGGGTGCCGGCGCGGGCACCGATACCGACGACGACCGCGCCGCAGCGTTCGATCGCGACGAACAGCACGTGGATGGCGGCGGAGTCGCCGTGCCACACCGCGACCCGGTCACCGCGCGTCACCCCCGCCCCGGCCCGCTGGGCCGCTAGGGTGTTGGCCGCGTCGTCGAATTCCCGCCAGGTCAGCGCCGCGCCGGGATAATCGAGATAGGCCACGCGCTCCGGGGTCCGTTGCGCGTGACGGTGCACCACCGCCGACAGCGTGGTGTCGGACCACCAGCCGGCGGCGTGGTAGCGGGCCGCATCCTCGGCGGTGAACGCCGGCGAGTCCGCTGCGCTTGGACCGCCGGTGCTCATGGGTCGCATGATAGCGACGGCGCGGTTAGCCCGGCGTGGTCAGATCGGCAGTTCGGTGGTGCCGCGGCCGAGGTTGCGGAAGCCCGCACAGGCCTCTTTGATCCCCAACAAGTACGGCAGCGCGTTGAACCGCAGCTTGAGTTTGCCCCCCAGCCGGGTGGCGGCGCTGCTCGGCGGCACGACGACCGCATCGGCGGATGCGGCGAGGTCGACGTAGTGGGTGGGCGTTTGCCCGATGCCCTCGAAGTCGTGCACCAGCGGCAGGCACAGCTGGCGGAACCGGTCGTCGAGGCACTGCGCCACCGGGTCGGTCATCAGCACGTATTCCGGCACGGGGACTTGGTTTTTCAGCATGCGGTGCACCAGGATGACGTCGACGCCGGCGAGTTCGGCGTGGCGTTTCACCCGCTGCTCGGCCACCTCACCGGCGTGGGCGACGAACTTGAGCGACAAATTTTCCAGCTGCGCGCAGCTGGCGCACTCGCAGTCGTAGTCCCGGTTGATCTGTTCCCGCCGGCTGCGGAACGCCTGGTGCATCCGCGCCAGCCGCTCGCCCACTATTACTTTGGCGTCCCCGTTGGGTGCCCAAAAGAACGCGGCGTCGCCCTCCAGCTTCGCCAACTTCAGGCCTTTGGCGGCGTCGATGACCGACTCCAGCAGCAGCGCCACCGTCATCTGCGCATGCACCAGGTGCATCCGGTTCCAATTCATGTAACGCGTGTATCCACCGATATCGGCGATAACGAGGACCGCGTGCCGGATGGCCATGAACTGGGCAGTGTAGTCCTGATCCGGCGCGGTCGCTGCGGGTTACAGCGCCCCGGCCGGCGAGGTTGTGGCGGCGTCGGCTCCGTGGCTTAGTCCCGGAACACCACGGTGGTGCGCCCGTTGGGGAACACCCGCCCGGTCAGGTGATGCCCGACCGCCTCGGCGAGCACCCGGCGTTCGATGTCGCGGCCCTTGCGGACCAGGTCCGCGGGGGTGTCGCGGTGCGACACGGCCTCCACGTCCTGGGCGATGATCGGCCCCTCGTCGAGCTCGGCGGTGACGTAATGCGCCGTCGCGCCAATAATTTTCACGCCCCGGTCGTGGGCTTGATGGTAGGGCCGGGCCCCGGTGAACCCGGGCAGGAAGGAGTGGTGGATGTTGATCGCCCGACCCGCCAGCGCGGCGCACAGCTCCGGAGAGAGGATCTGCATGTAGCGGGCCAGCACCACCAGGTCGACCCGATACTGGTTGACCAAGCCGAGGATCTCGGTTTCCTGCTCGCGCTTGGTGGGCGGCGTGATCGGCAGGTGGTGGAACGGCACGTCGCCGAAGTCGACCCGCGGAAATGTCTCGCGCGGGTGATTGGACGCCACCGCGACGACGTCCATGTTCAGGTCGCCGGTGCGCCAGTGGTAGAGCAAATCCACCAGGCAGTGGTCCTGTTTGGACACCAGGATCAGCACCCGCATCCGGTCGTCGCGCCCGCGCAGCGTCCACTCGGCGTCCAGGGCGTCCAGCACGGGCGCGAGGGCCGCCGCGTCCACGTCGCGTTGGCCGGTGGTGAATTCGATGCGGGCGAAGAAGCGCTGCGCGAACGGGTCGCTGAACTGCTGGGCGTCGGTGATATTGCACTGCAGTTCATACAGCGCGGTGGAGACCGCGCTGACGATGCCGGGCCGGTCGTTGCACCGGAACGCCAGCACGAAGGCATCAGTCATGGCGGCCACGTTAGTCGGCTGAAGGGCTTACCGCCGTGTCACCGCGGCTTGGGCTCGCAGGCATAGCCGTCGCCGTCTCGGTCGAGCTTGGACGAGTAGGCCGGGTCGTCCTGGGGGATGCTGTAGCGACCGTCGTTGTGCGCTTCGGTGCAGTTCTTATAGGGCGGGCCCGCGACGGCCGAGGGCAGCGGAGTGATTGCGGCGCCGGCGACGATGCCGGCAGCGATCAGCAATGCGCGAATCATGTGGGGTCCTGTTCGATGCCGTAGTGACGGTTGCAGATTAGCGCCTGCGGTGTAGCCACCACGCCATTTCAGCAAGTTTGCTCGCGGAGTTATGTGCCCGACGCCATGCGCCGCTCCGGGACTGCCCCGTTGCCGGGCGACCACGCACACACGTTGCGGACCGCCGAGCTTCCCGACCACCATCGGGACCCGTTCGACCGCGTCCTGGTCGCTCAAGTACAGCTCCTCGATCTGACGATCATTACCGCCAACGATCAGTTATCCGCCTACGACGTCGCGGTGATCGCCGCTTGAACGTCGCCGCCGGGCCCACCGTCACGGCATTGCCTCGGCCCACCCGATGTGCCCCGCAAAGCCAAGCGTTCTGGCCATGTCGCGGTAGCGATCCCGTAGGTCCGCGTAACCCGCGCCATTGCCGTGCGCCCGCGCCAGCAGAACATGTAGCCGCAGCAGCCAGATGTCGCGTATCACCAGACCCTCATCGGCTGGCGCGGCCGCTAACCGCTCGATCGCGGCCTTGGCTTCGACCATGTCCGTGTCGACCCCGCGATCCAGGAGTGTCTCCACCAGCACACCGGTGGCAACAATGCCCCACGCCCGCAGTTGTCCCTGGCGGGCCAGATGCTCGACGGCGGCGCGCATGACCGGTACCGCACGGTCGCGATCCCCACGCCGAACTCGCTCACGCGCCACGTACACATTGACGAGCGGTAACTCGGCCAAGCGGTATCCGCGGCGCTGGAAGACGTCGCCGAGCTCGGCCAGGTCCTTCTGCCCCCGGTCACGCTCCGCATCCGTGCCGCGGTGTACCAGCGCAACGCCCAGCGCCAGCCGGGCGAGGGCCAACGCGGCGTCATCACCCGATCGTTCGGCAATCCGGATGGCCTCCGCTATCTCGCGCATCGCGCGATCATCGGGGATCAGCACGCCGTTCGCTATTCCCGGGAGATAGAGATAGGCAACGACCGTGGCGTAGGACATCGGGTCGGCGCTGCGGGCCATGGTCAGGCCGCTCCGCAGGTCGTCTGGCCATCCGGGACGACCCAGGCTGTAACGGCCGATGGCCCTCGACGCATAGGCAAGCGCTAAGGGAGATCCGAACAGGAAGTTTCCTTTTGACGGGTCACCGTCGGCCAGGTCGATGACTCGTTGTGACCACCGCGACACGTCACACCACTCGCCGCTCACGCTCTTGGCGTAGATGGGGGCAAAGGACAGCCCCACCGTCAACATCGGATCGCCGAGCGACTCGGTGAGGGCCATGGCTTCCGACGCCAGCTCTGAGCCCTGCCGGATCCGATCGTGATGCGCGTGGTCGACCACCAGCCCTGCCATGGCGATGGCCAGCGACGCCGTGTCCCCGGCGGCAGTGCACAATGCCCGCAGTTCTTCAAAGCGGGCACCGGCCACATCCATATGGACTCGGTAGGCGGTCCCACACAACATGGTGCGCGGGGCGATGCGCATGGCTGCCCGGTTGGGGTCATCGGCGGGCAGTGCGTCGGCGATCTTGGTGGCGCGCTCCCAGCTTTGTCGCGCCGCGGCGATGTCGCGGTTTGTTGCCCACGCCGCAGCGCGCATGTGCCAGCGGTAGGCGGCGTCCAGATCACCGGCGGCCTCCAGGTGTTCGGCGATCAGCGCGGCGTTCTCCTCAGCTGCTGCCGGGTCCCGTGATTCGATGGCGGCCGCGACGCGCCGATGCAGGTTGGCGCGATCGGATTTGAGCTGTGACTCATAGGCCACCATACGAATCAGTGGATGGTGAAACACATACTCAGATCCTCGACCAAACACGACCTGATCGATGAACTCCCCCGCCAGCAAGTCGTCGAGGACCGGATCAATCCCGAGGGTTTCCAGTAGCGCCCGGCTGAACCGCGAGCCGATCACGGCCGCAGCATTCAGCCTGCGCTTGCCAGCCGGGTCAAGGCGGTCGATACGCGCGGCGATGGCCGCCTGCACGGTAGCCGGCACGCTCACCTCGCCGACCTCTCCCGCCAACCGGTATGCGCGCGGCCGCCCGCGCAGCACGCCACGGTCCACCAGTTCCCGCACCATCTCCTCGGCGAAAAACGGATTGCCGGCGGCTCGCTCGGTGATTCTGCGACCCAGTGCGGCAACCGAGGGATCGGGGCCGAGCAGCCCCACGACTAGTGCGGTGGTTTCTGAATCACTCAGGGGTGCAACGGCGATGCTCTGAGCCCCGCCAGCCCCGCCTAGTGCGCCGTGATATTCGGGGCGATAGGTGATCAGCACCAGCGATCGGGTCTGCAGGATCACGGTGAGGAACGCGACCAGCATCGACTCGCTGACGTCATCGATCCAGTGGACATCCTCGATGATGTAAAGCGCCGGCGTCCCGCGGGCCACCGAGGCGGCATTCACGAGTGCGGTCAGCCGCCGCCGACGCGCGTCGGGATCGATTTTGGGCAGGCGAACCTCGGGATCGGCAATTCCGAGCAGGTCGTCAAGCAGACATACATCCTCGGGATCGGCCTCGGACACTTGGGCGCGGAGTTGGACCCGGGCCGTGTGCGCGTCGAGACCCTGAAGTCCGGTGGCCGCGCGCAGTACCCCGGCCACGACATGGAACGCCACCTGCTTGGTGTGCGACTCACAGTAGGTGGTGAACACCTCCACGCCCCGTCGACGGGCGATCCCGGTAACCTCGCGCACCAGACGGCTCTTGCCGATGCCGGGCGGCCCTGCCACGCCCACCACGGCACCCCGGCCGTCGACGGCATCGTCCAACAAGCCCCCGAGGGTGGACATCTCCCGGCGCCGACCGACCAGCGTCGACTCAACCCGCCCGCTGGTTCGATGGCCGGCACCCATGCCCAGCAGCCGATGGGCGAGGACCGGTTCACCGGCGCCCTTGATCCGAACCAACTCAGCCTCGCCGAGAGCCGCTGTGCCATCAACGAGACGCGCTGTCGACGCACTGAGCATCACTCCGCCCGGCTGAGCTACCGATTCCATCCGCTGCGCCATGCCGACCTGCGCACCAACCGCGGTGTAACCAAACGATCCAGACCCCACGGCCCCGGCGATCACCTCACCGGAGTTGAGCCCGACCCGCAACTGCAGATCGACGCCGTCGCGGTCGTGCAGGTGGACCGCAAGCCGCTTAGCCTCTTCTTGAACACCCAAGGCAGCCAGGCACGCACGAACAGCGTGGTCCTCCAACGCGACCGGTGCGCCGAACACCGCCATGATCCCGTCACCGGTGAATTTGTCGACCGTCCCGCCGTAGCGGTGCACCGCTGCGGCGCACCGATCGGCGAGATCGGCCATGATCTCGCGCAGCCGCTCGGCCCCGACAGTCGCGGCGATATCCATCGAATGCACCACGTCGGCGAACAGCACCGTCACCTGCTTGTACTCCGCCGCTGCAGCGCCGGGCGCGATCGGTGCGCCGCACTTGTTGCAGAACCGCGAATCCGGCGACAGCTCCGCACCACACGACCCGCACCGGACCCCTGTTGTGGTCATGCCGTCGCCGCGGAGATTGGGCTGCCCGCCATGAGCCTCGCTCACATCAACATGGTGTCACCGCTTGCCAGCCAACATGCGCCTTATCGGCGCCGCGGGGACTTCTGGACCGTGATCGCGGTTGCGCTCGGCACGACCCGCCAAGCGGCACAGCAGCGGTTTGGAAGGTTGACCGGCTGATCGGCCCGACCTACTGTCGCCCCGGTTGTGACGCCGTTCGGTGCGGCAGCGGAGGTGGTTATCCCTGGACGTCGATGTGGATTGGGTGCCGGGGATCGTCAGGGCAGTAGAAGATTTGCAGGTCGCCGCCGCGCCCCAGGATCATGCCGGTGATGTTGCCGCGGTCGCCGTCCACGGCGAGGTCGCTGCTGTCCCAGTGGCCCATTCCGTCATCGCGTTCGTAGGTGTCGAATGAGGCAAGCAGGTCGAGGTCTCGGCCGCATGCGGGGCACGGCACCCGGTACGGATCAGAGGCGTGCCAGCGGGGCCATCCGCCCACTTTCGTGCCCGGTGCAACCGACAGGTCGCATTGGTAGGACAGGTCGTTCCAGCTAGGGTCTCGGAGGAGGTTCCAGTTCACCTCCTCCAGGCTGTCGAGCTGGCCCCAGAGGTCTTCGGGCAGGTCCAGCGGATACTCGAGGGCCTGTTCGGGGTGTAAGACGCACGGCCCAGGCATCAATAGCGCCTCGAAGTCGACCGGGGCTGGAGGGTCGATAGCTGTATCGGGCAGGTCGGCGGAATTTCGCCAGATCACTGTTATCGCAGGGGCGTAGGCTTCTTCCTGGTCGGGCAGGTGGGTGTGATCGACCGGGCACCACAGCACTTGGAGCAGGTCTGTCCCCTGCGGGAACTGGATCGTGGGTGCGTCCTCGGCGAACAGCTGCAATATGGGAACCAGCGGGTTCGGGACGCTATGCGGATGGTTGTCGTCGGGCTCTGAACCGATGACACTGGAATCCCAGAAATGCCACGGGTTTACACATGTGGGCCAAGCCTCGTTCTCGGGCCACAGCATCGGGCCACCGATCGAACTCTGCCGACAGGTCGGCGACCCGCGCCGCGGATGCAGCCGCGTAGTAAACCGGGCATACCCAGCCAGCTCCGGCACCAGCGCCGCCACATCCACCGGGCGCGGCGGCGTGCGAGGTGTGTCAACCACGGCGATGATCATTACACGGTCGCCGACACCCGTGAGTGGATGGCGCGGACACATGGCCGAAGCGCCCGTGCGTTGGGCTCGCCTGCGGGAGCCGCTACGGCGGTATCGCCAGCGATTGCTGCACGGCGTTAACCGCGTGGGACTTCTGCATAAAGCGCCAACGTCTCCCCCTGGGCTGCGTACTCTCTACCCATGACCGGGCGACCCGGCGAAGCGGTGAGTCATGTCATGGGAATGACCCCCGGGGACAGCTCGCGGGTCGCTGGCGCGGCCGTCGCCGATTCGTTCCGACAGCTCGCTTCGTACCGACGGTGCGTTGAACGAATCCGTGCCGCATGGCCCGGATTTGCCGCTCGCCGACGTGAGCGACTCCAGCAAGGCGGACCTGGTCCGCCGGTCGAGAAGGTCGCGGAAAACATCCTCGAGGATTTGTTCACGACCGTCCTCGACTGGCCGGTGACGGACGTCAAGCCACAGGTGGAATGGGCGGACATCGTGCTGTCCAGCTTGGGTTTCAAGCGGCTGGTCCTGGAGGTGAAGCGGCCCGGTTCGCTCATCGGACGCCGCGCGGCGATCGACGCGGCCTTGAGGCAAGCCCGCCGCTACGCGGCCGGTCAGCGGGTCGGGGCGGTGGCGGTCAGCGACGCGACCATGCTGTACGCGGCCGATGTCACCGGCGGTGGCCTGCGCCATCGTGTGTGGGTCAAGCTCGACACCGAGCAGGCCCCCGAAGATCTCTGGTGGTTGTCGCTACACGGCATCTACCGACCTTGCCCCGATTTGACGGTTGAGCTCGGCACGCTCCCGAGCTGGGGCGATACGCTCACCGCAAGTGCCGCCGATGCCTGCGAGATCTTGCATCCGAAGTACGCGCTCGGCATGCAGTGCTTCGCGTATGTCGGTGCCGCAAATGACACGCGCACCTGGAAGCTGCCTTACCTGTTAGCGGACGGCATTACCCCGGACACCAGGCGGCTCCCCAAGGCGATCCAGTGCATCCTGAGCAACTATCGAGGCGCCAGGGTCGACATTCCTCCGGACGTCGTCGACGAGGTGCTGGTGCGGCTCGGGAAAGCCGTGGCCATGCTGCGGAAGATGCCCTGTCAACAGGCAGCCGCGGCCGACGCGTACCGCGAAGCCCATCAGGCGCTGGAGCAGCTGGATCGGCTATCCGACGTCGGTTGCTGCAGGCCCTGATCCGCCGGGGCGTCGAACCCGGGGGCTGTCAGCCGGCCAACGATTCAGCCAACATCCGCGCCAACAACGCAGTGACGGGCCCGTGGTCCCCGACGAAGTTCGGCGGACGACCCATCGACGCCTTTGCCGCGCGAACGTATGCACCGTTGGCCGGGCGCGGCTTAACCCTGACGAAGGCGGGCAGCGAATAGCGCAGCGCGATGAAATTCGCCCAAATCCGCGCGGTCCTGCCGTTGCCGTTCGCGAAGGGGTGCAGCCGGACCCACTCGCCATGGACCCGGGCACTGAGGAGGACGACCGCCTCCACGGCGTCACTCGTCGTCGGGCGCGCCCCCGGTTTGAGCACAGAATCCAACTGCCGCATCCCCGCATGAATCCGTGCGATCAGACTCGGAATCTCGACCGCCAGATCTTTCGCGTAGACGCCAACCTTCTCCGGTAGCCCGTCCGGTTGCAGCCGGCCGACGCCTACTTCATAGCCGATCAGCTCTGCAACCGTCGGGTCGCCCCGAAAGTGACCGATGTACCCAGCGACCGCGCCCGGCAGCCCTCGTAGAGGGCGGTGTGCCAATTCAGAACCTCAGCAGCACCGGGCACCGCAGACCAATCGCGAGCCTCAGCTGCGATAGATCGGATGAGCGCCGCGGCGTTCTGTTGGATCCGAACGAGGTCGCCCGGCCAATCCTCGTTCCACGTCGGTCTAGGCACTCGGACGCGTTAGTCCTGCGCCGAGTCCGCCCGAGCCGATTCAAACGCGGCCACCACTCCGAGACTGTCGGTTCCCGGTTCGGCTTGAGCCGCGTCCTCGAGGTCGATCGCGCGTGCCGGTAACGGCTCAGCCAGTCCCTCGCCCTGGGCAAAGTCGGCAAGGCTGCGGTCGACAATCTTCGCGTATTCGGCGTCGGTGAGCTCACCAATGCGCTTCGCGGCGCGCTCGAGGTCATCCGCAAGGGTGGCTCCCCGCAGGAGGACCTCGTGGGCGACAGCTTGCACGATGAACTCGTTTTGACTGATCCGCTCGCTGGCAGCGACCTCGCGAACCAGTTCCCGAAGGCCTTGGCTCGGCAACCGCAGCGGGAAGACGCTCATGTCGATCGGCCCCCTTCCGGTGGAGAGTGATGTCAAATATGACAAATGACATCATACCGCCTCTGTCTAGGTGACGCCTGATTTCCAGTCCGACGAGGCGCATGATTGGCGAATTACTCAATCCATTGCCGATCGACGATTCCGTGTCGTGAACTACCGTGAGCACGGGCGCCGGTTGCCGCCCCGCTGATCCAACAGCGGTGTCACGCCGGTGATGTGGTGAATGTGCGCGACGGCAACACATTGCGGGCGGTGCTGACGCAGGCGGGCAGGCTGAGCCCGGCGCGGGCAGTGGCGGTGGTGGGCCAGATCGCCGCCCCGCAACGCCGTCGCCGGCGTCACGGCCGACTGAACACCACCCCGACCGTCGGGGATCAACTCATAAGTCCGTCTCGTGCTCCATGGCGAGCCGCTGCTGATGGAGCCGCCAGGCATGCTGTATCTGGCGGTTGCAGTGATCCTCGATCCGCTCCCGCTGCTCTGTCGGGATGTTGCCAGCGGACGGGTTCTCCTCGTGCCACGCGGCGATCATGGCGTCAACGAGCTTGCGGTACCTGTTCCGGAATATCTCCTCGTCCGGGTGTGGTGGGTCGAGCGGCTCGTCGGTCTCCTCCTCGCCCGCCAGCACCTCGTTGATCTGTGCGAGTACATCTGCTTCGGGGCGGTCTCTCTCCTTGCTCAGCACACGTGCCAACTCGCCGGGGTCGGGCACCCTGCCAGTCCGGAGCGCATCCTGCACCAACGGATGCAGGTGAGAGACATCAGCCACAATGGCCGCCCATTAGCAGCAACACCAGAGGGCTCACACGTGGGGCAGCCAACCAGACCCGCGCGGCGATAGCACGAAGCCACGCCCCTGGGGATCTTTACACGCGGTGGTTTTCGCGTCATCCACCCCGCAGACCACGCCGTCCACGGTGATGGAATGAAAGGGCGGGAGGGTCTTGAACTGTGGCGAGTTATCGGAGGCGATTGGGTCGCTCGTTGGCTGTAGGGGTGTATTGGTTGCAATCGAATTCACCCGGGCGCCACCGCCGGATGACGGTGAGGCGGGTGGGACTCCGGGGAAATTGTTACCCGTGCACCCCGCCGATTCAGAAATAAAATTGCAGGTAATACCGTCGGGAGTAACGAAATACACCATTGGTATAGGCACATGTCCGGGTGTAGTATATGATATTTCGTAGTCATGGACGTTGACGGGAGCATAGCCGCTCAGGTCTGGAAATTTCGGTGGGTCAGCGTGGGCGGGCCCAGTACCAATCATGGCTGCGCTGATAGCGCCAGCGAACGTGATTAGCGTCTTGGCGGTCATGTCTGTCCTATCGCATCGGTAGCGGGTCATGTTACACGCGGCTAGCGGTTGGGGTTGACTTGGAACTCCTGCACGTTGTATGGCACATTCGTCGTTGTGTTCCATTGGCTGACCAAGATATCCAAATTGTCGAGCGTCATCCCAGGGATGGGCATGATATACCCACCGTAGTTCTGCGGCAGGTAATTCGGGGCGTTTTGGTCGCTCTGCTGCGCGACAACAGTCGGAGTGCTATTGCTAAAGATTTCGGCGGGGCTGTTAGCTACCCGTACCTCAACGGTGCCGGTATTGCCGCCCTGGTGTCCGTTGAAACCGGATAGAACCGCTCTACCCTCAACTTCTCGGAAACTGAGTTCACCAAAGGGGGTACGGCTCATTGGTGCGGCTGTGCCGGTGGGGTCGCCCCAGCCGGTGCCGGTCCAGGGTTGCCATGCGCTCCGGTCGGTGACGTGCTCGGGATCGACGCGGTACATAGTGACGCCTGTGCTGCGGTCGAACGAGTCGGCGGCGATGTAGACCATGCCGTCTTTGCTGCTTTGGAAGCCGCTGATCTGGGTCACTGGTGAGTACTTGGGGTTGGGTGTCCTGCCGTCGGGAAGGTAGGGGTTTGACGAGCGCCATGACCCGTCGATCTGTTGCCAACCTTGTCGGGGATCGGTGACTTTCACCAGCCACGAACCGCCATCCGGTTTGAGCGCAGTGGTGCCCGCCGCCATCACGTAGGTTGTGCCGTCGCTCATACGGATGCTGCCAGCTGGGAGGTTGTCTTTCCCTTGCGCCTCTCCGATGCCTGGCGGCGGAGGGAACAGCACGTTCGGGCTCCCGTCAGGTCCAGTCAGCGGCGGACCGGTGATGATCATTTTCCCATTTTCGTCGAATTTCACCGGTACCGCGACCGACGGATAATGATCACCCACGCCCATTTTGTTACCGGAGAAGGAATCCCCGAAAATTGCAACGTACGACCCATCCGGTAGCTGCACTACCTCGCCCAAATCCGCCGCGCCGACACCAGGGATATTGGCACCTGTACCGCCGACCGGTCCCATATCCCAGGACTGCCCCGGAGCCATCCCCGACTTCGGCGCGGCGTCCGCGAGAGCCGCTTTCGCTTCGTTGATGGCTTTGGCGGTGTTCTCATCGGCAACACCCAGCTCATCGGCGAGACGACCCAGGTTCGTCGTCTCCGCGGTCGCAGTATTGGCGCGGCTGGTCTTCACCGGATCCAGCATGTCGTTGATTTCCTGGTTATTGAACCCCATCATCTTCAGGACTCTTGCCGCGGCGTCGTAGTCGTATGTGTCCTTGACCGCCCAGTCGTCGGACACCGAAAAGTTATCGGCTTCCAGTCCTTGCGCCTTGGATTTGAGCCCGTCGATCATCGGCTGCATCGTCTTCGCCCCGTTCTCGTACGCATCCGCCAGCGCCAACTGCGCGGCGGCCACGGCACGGTCTTGGACCAGCTCACGGTCCGCGCGCCCATCGGCGGCGTTCTTGGCTTCGCCTTCCCAATCGAAGTCGTAGACGGTGGTGTGCACCCGGTCAGCGGATTCCAGCATCTTGGTCGCCGCATCACGCAGGGGCTTCGCCATATCACCGAGCGCGGTCGCGTTCGCCTTGTAGACATCCGGCTTCTGCGGGCGACCCATCATGCACCTGCCAGACCAACCTCGCCAGCGGTCCTCACGGACCCGGTGTGGTCCGGTTCAGATCGCCCATTGCGGTCAGCCCGTCACCAATCTTTTTCGACATCCACGGCGACGCCGACACCAGTCCCGGTGCGATCAAATCCGCCAGTTCAAACGTGTTGGCTGTGTCCCGACAGAGTTGCGCCATCCGCTCATACCTGCCGCCGACCACCTTGAACGACGACTTCGTTGCGTCATGAGCATCCGCCAGAGTCGCGGCGGTTTTGAACCCGGTCAACCCCGCCATCGCCGCTGTGGCATCTGGGACGTCGACGCCGGTCACCGTGGTGTTCTCCGCACTGATCCGATCAGCGCCGGCACGCACATTCTCCGGAGTGATCTTCAAACGGCCGCTCATCGGCTACGCCCCTCCCTATCACGGCGTTATTGGGAAGTCTAAGCCAGCAACGTGGACTCCGTGTCAGGAGATCGCGGCAGCGTGTGAAGTGCTGGACCAGCACTGCCGTCCTGCGCGGAGCAGCACCATACGGTTACGTCTGGGCCCGTGGCATGGCTGGTGCTGCACCCTTGAGAATGACTCCCATCCCGATCTGACCATCAGGCCACTCCCCCCGCCGGGACGGCGTTGGCTTTCACCGTGCAGAGAATGTCGACGATGTTGTCGACGTCGCCTTCGGGAAAGACGCCCTCGGGCCCGGTCGGTGCGTGGTCGGTGAAGGGTGACTCGTAGAGCCTCGCGGGGTCCATCAGTCCATTGGCAGTCAGTTCGTCGACGATGAGGTTGACGAAGCGGATCTGGTCGACACTGAACTTGGCGCCGTCTAGGTAGTTGCCGAACGCTTCGATGGCCACCTGCCGGTCCAGCCCGACCAGCGACCGGATGAACAACCCGAGCCCGTGCGCCTGCTCCGCGGCCTGCGCGATGTCGGCGGCTTCCCCGGCGCCGCTGTCGGCCAGCATCTGCTCCAACGCCGCCAGGTCGTCCGTCGTGAGCGGCTTGTTGCGGCGCAGTCGCTGTAGCGCGACGTGATCTTCGTGCTGTTTGAGGTACGCGGCGGCCCGTGCTTGGAAACGCTCCATGTTGGTGCCTGGGGTGACGCCCGGCAGGTCGATCAGGGTTGCTTCGGTGAGCACGTCCTCGAAGTCGGTGTAGACCGCGTTCTTCTTGGTCTTCTCCAAGAATTTCAGCAGACCGCGTAGTCGTCGGCGGGCGAGTTCGAGCATGGGCAGGGTCACGTCGATCCACCACTCATCGCTCGCCACTTCGTCCAGCAGCTCCTGCTGCTGTTGCACCGACGGGATCGCGGTCTGGTTGAGCAGCCCGGCGGCGATGTTCTGGATCTGTTCGCGGGCGCGTTCGACGGCCACAGCGTCGCCTTCGAGCTGGGCGAGCTGACGGCGCAGGATCAGTAGGTCAAAACGTTTGGCGTCCTCGTCGTCGTCGGTGTGGGCCGACGGCAGCCCGCCGAGATGTTCCGCGACATCGCCGGCCGCTTCCGTGGTCAGCACCGACCAGGCTGGCCACTCGGCGTAGTGCTCCACCCATTTGCGCTTCGGGCGGACCAGGAAGTTCTCCAGGTTCATCCCGACGACGATGCGGTGCAGCGACCATGCGATGTCGACCCGCAGACCTCGCTCGGACTCAGTGCCTTTTCCTTCGGACGGTTCGGGGCCAGCAGGCGGGACCGCCGAATCCAGCGCGGTGATCAATCCCAGTCGGGTTTCGAACAGCCGCTGGTTCAACGACTTCTGCATCGAGCCTTCGGAGCCGGGAAGGTCCTGGCTGAAGTATTCAAGGTTGCCGCAGAAGTCGAAGACGTAGAAGTTCTGCTTATCCTTGCCCGGCCCGAACAGGTCGCGGCACAGCCGGGTGCCGCGCCCGATCATCTGCCAGAACTTAGTCTTGGACCGGATCAGCTTGAAGAACACCAGGTTCACGACTTCCGGGACGTCGATGCCGGTGTCGAGCATGTCCACCGAGATCGCGATGTGTGGGGCCTTCTCAGGCGTCGAGAAGTCGTCGATCAGACTTTGCGCGTAGCTCATGCCGTGGGTGATTACGCGCGCGAACGTGCCGCCGTGCTCGGGGTATTGGATGTCGAAGCGCCGCTGGATGAACTCGGCGTGGTCAGTGTTCTTGGCGAAGATGATGGTCTTGCCCAGCCGGTCACCGTCGGCGACCTTGTAGCCCTTGTCCATCAGCTCGGCCAACACCTTGTCGACAGTGTCCTCGTTGAACAGGAACTTGTTGAGCTCCTCCGACGACACCGCATCAGGGACCTCGCCGTCCTCACCCCAGTCGAGGGAGTCCCATTCGTCCTTCTCCTCCTCGCTGAGGTCGGCGTAGCGGATGCCCTGCTGCAAGAACTTGGTGCCAACCGACACCCCGATCGGCGGGACGAGAAATCCTTCCAGCACGGCCTCGTCCAGGCTGTAGGCGTCGGTGGGCATGCCGTCTTCGAGGTGGAACAGCCGGTAGGTGTTGTGGTCGACCTCGTCTTTGGGAGTGGCGGTCAGCCCGACCAGCAGCGAGTCGAACCAGTCGAAGATGGCGCGGTACTTCTGATACACCGAGCGGTGCGCTTCGTCGATTACGACCAGATCGAAGTATCCGGGCCCGAAGGCGCGTAGACCGCCCTCGGTGTCGTTGATGAGGTTCATCATCGTCGGGTAGGTCGACACGTAAACCCGGCCGTCGGTGATCTTTTCGGTCACCAGGTTCACTGTGGTGGCCGCGGGCAAATGCGCTTTGAACGCGTTGGTGGCCTGGGTGACCAGCGCGGTGCGGTCGGCGAGGAACAGCACCCGCTTGACCCAGTTGGCCTCCATCAACTGCTTTACCAGGGCGATGACGGTTCGGGTCTTGCCGGCGCCGGTGGCCATTACCAACAGCGCCTCACGCTGCTTGTTGGTGAAGGTGTCGTCGATGGCGCGGATCGCGCGGTGCTGGTAGTGCCGCTCGACGATGGCGGAGTCGATGGCAACATCAGCGAGCGGCTTGCGGGCGTGGCGGCGGTGGATCAGCAGTTCCAGCTCATCACGGGTATAGAAACCCTGCACCTGGCGCGGCGGATAGCCGCCAGCGTCATCCCAGAGCCAATGCTCATAGCCGTTGGTGTAGAAGATGATTGGCCTTCTGCCCGTGGCTTTCTCCAGGCAGTCGGCGTACAGCTTGGCCTGCTGTTGCCCGATTTCCGGGCTCTTGGTGGTCCGCTTGGCTTCGACCACCGCCAGCGGCAGGCCGTCGGCTCCCCACAGCACGTAGTCGACGTAGCCGACAACGTCCTTGTTGGGCATGCCGGTGACTTCGAACTCGCGGTCCCGGGTGTCGGCCAGCGGCCAGCCGGCTTCGCCCAGCAGCACGTCAATGTAGCGGTCGCGGGTTTCGGCTTCGGAGTAATCCCGGTCGTCGACCTGCTGGTTGGCGGCTTGGGCCTGCTTGATCTGTTCGCGCAACTGCGCGATCTCGGCGTCCTTGGCGGCGGCGAGATCGTCCTTTTCCTGCAGGGCTTTCGCGTGGGCGTCGTCTTGGGCCTTGAACCTGGCGGCGAGCTTGGCGACCTCATCCCGGCTCAGTGGTGCGGCTTTGGCGGCCAGCGCCGGGTCAAAGACCGCCTTGAGCGGCACCGCCTGCGGATTGGTGGAGTAGTGAAACGCCGCCCACAGCATCACGTGATGCAATTCTTTGAGCGTGTCGAGAGCGGCACGTGGCGGAATGGGCTTTGGCTCATGCACGGCGATGTTGCCGAGCTTACGGATCAGGTTGAGTTTCTGGGCGATTCCCATGCCGGTCTTCGACCGGAACTTGGGCTCGTTGATCCGGGCCGATAGGTCATCTTTGTAGGGCAGCGGCAAGCCGAGAAGGTCGTAGAGGTGGCCGACGAGCTGCTCGACGGCGCGGCGGGCATAAAAGCAGGCCGAGCGGGGGTCGTTGGTGACGTAGCTTTCGGCGCGGGCGCAGTCGGCGTGGATCTCGGGCCAGGCGACGGCCTTAACGAAGGCGAAGTTACTCACCAGTCCTCCTGCTCGCGATCCGCGTCATCATCGCACCTCATTGCTCCGGTAAGGCCGGCACCGAGCGGATTGGCTTGCTCACGCGGGTGTCGAACCGCGTACTCGCCAACCGCCGTTCGGCCAGGCCGACAAGGTCAAGGACCTCTCTCGCCACGTAGCCGGTGGTACCTCGGTCGACGCTCTTGCGCGACAAGACCCCAGCCTCAGCGAGTTCCTCGAGTGCGTCCCGCGCTCGCGGGAAGGAAACATCGAGCAGCCGCTGAACCGTCCGTGCCGTCAACATCGGAGCCTCCGGCAGCATCCCGAGAAGTCGTGCCGTCGCCGAACCGGATCGGGGCTCGGGGCGCATCCGCTGCTCGGCGCGCCAGTCAGCCAGTCGGCGGTTCCATTCTTCACGGAGCAGGTCGACTTCACCGGCCAAACGCTCGGCCTGCTCGACGGCGATCCGCGCGGCGTGCACGAAACGCGACAGCCACGTGGCAACACCGCTGACAGCCGGATCACTTAACGGACCGCCGATATACCGGAACGCGGTCAGTCCACCGATGTAGCTGTCGCGCAACGTTGCCAGGACCAGGCTGACCGGCAGGATCGCGCGTGGCGCCAGGCCTCGTCGTGCCAGCACCGTGTGGATGAGCGCACGGCCAACCCGACCATTGCCGTCGGTAAAGGGATGAATCGTCTCAAACTGGGCGTGAACCAGGCCGGCCTGAATCAGCGGGCCATGCGATGAGCCGTTCAGGTAGGTGACGAAGTCGTCCATCAGGTCGGGTACCGCATCGGCGGGCGGTGGCACGAAGTCGGCGTCGAGCGGATTCCAGTTCGAGCCACCGATCCAGTTCTGCACCGTCCGCAGCCCATGGTGTTGCTCGTCAGGGAGCAGGCTGGAATGCAGCTCGATGATGTCGCCGACCGTTACTTCGGGTGCCTGTACCAACTCGAGCGCCGCCCGTCGCAGGACTGTGATGTTGTTGGCCACCAGACCGGCCTGGGCGCTGAATCCGCGGATCCGCTCTTCCTGGGCGAGCTCGGCAATCGCAACCTGCTGAGGTGACGGCGCGATGCCCTCGATCATCGAACTGGCGATGGCCTCCGACCTGAGCAGGAACCTGGAGATGCCCTCGAGGCTCTTTGCCCGCGGTCCAACAGCCAAGCCATGGATCTGGCGTTCGACCGACGCAGCCGAAATGGATAGCTCGGCGGGAATGTGGATCGGCCGGGTGCACAGCGTATCCGGAACATATGCCGGGTAGCGTCCGCCGCGGCGGTCGCGGGCGACCAGCCCACGTCCCTGCGTCGGCTCCCAGTACAGCTCCCGATGTTCCGCCATCGCCCTATCTGTTCACAGATCGATCATCGATTAACGTTTATGGTCATAACTGTTAATGCTAGCCGATGACATGACATTTAAGGCACATTCATGTTCATGCTGGTTGCGCGCCTGTCATCCGCCGACGTTGGCGAACCAGCGCAGCCGGCAAATGCAGCTGGCGACGCACTTTCGGCGCGGACGCAGTCGGCGTGAATATACGGCCAGGAGACGTCTTGAGGAAGGCGAAATTGGTCATCGCTTACCGATACTCACAGCTGTCCCGAGAACGCGCGGGACCGGAGGGATTCGAACAAGTTGTCAGTTACGGTCAACGCAGCGGCCTCGCGCTCGCGTACATCATCGACTTCAGCCACGAAGTTTGCGAATCGTCGCTGATGGTCGAGCGGGGGGACCATAACCCGAATCGACGCGAAGTTCGACTTGCTTACCAAACCTTTCATGCCCCCCGTTGACTGCTGCCTGACAAGTTCCGGCGCTACTTTGAGTTGTTCGAGCAGAAACCGACTGTCAATGGTGGATCCAGGAACAACCGCGTTGATCTGCTGGTTGAAAGCCACCTCTCGATCTACCAGCGAAGCCTTGCCGATGCTGGACGGGCTTCCGGCAATGCAAGCCACTAGGACTGACCCGCCGGGGACGACTCGGGCAGTTTGTCGTCCGGTCGCGGAAAGCCGCTCCTCAGCGGCTGTTGCGATCGTGCCCCCAAGGTTGTCGGATTTGATCCATTCGATGCCGTCGCCGAAGTTAAGTGGGTTGGCTCGGCTCGGCGTGTTGCCCGTGATGACATCGCCCACGGCCCCGAGTGGACACTTATGAATACTGTCCGCCATCGGATCACCGAACATCTCAATGAAGGTGGACTGAGTGAGTTCGTCGAAGTGACCGATCACCCGCCGCCGCTTGTCCCGGAGAGCGTCGGCGTGGTCGAGGATCGCGGCGATGCGGCGCTGTTCGGGGTGGGACGGGAAAGGGATCTCGATGTTTGCGACATGTGACGGACGTGCACGCATCAACGAGCCACCGACACCCGCGACTGTTGCCATGAACTGTTGATGAAAACGGTCCCCCAAGAACATGTGGCGCAGCCACCGGGGGTAGATGTCCTGAGATCTAAAGACCATCCATTCGCCGGAGGCGATGATGCGCCGTCCATCCTCGCTCCCGACTACCCATGCGCGCCGGATATGCGGAACGATCCGAGATAGTAGGACATCGCCGGGTTGTACAACCTGCTTTGCGGAGCCAATTTCGCAGCCAGCGATGAGGTCAGGTACACCCCGGTCGTAGGCCGGGATGCTGTACAGGTCGAACATCTCGTCGGGATATTTTGACGGATCGACAGTCCCGGTTCGCTTGACGAGCAACTCACCCAGCATGACTGTCCTCACGACAGCATCGCCTTCAACTCCGCCAACCCTTTCGCGATCTCGCCCTCCAGCTTCTCGATATCAGCGATGATCTCCAGCGGAGGACGGTGCTCGACGTCGTCGTGCACGATCTCCTTGTACCGGTTCAGCGACAAGTCATAGCCCTGGGCGACAATGTCGTCCTTCGGCACACAGAATGACCGCTCGGTGCGCGCCCGCTCCAACTCCGTCGTCGCGCGGGACCCCCACCGCTTCAGCACATCCGGCAAATCGTTGGCGTCAATCGGGTTGCGTTTGTCATCGAGCGAGAACCCGTCGGCCTGCACATCGTAAAACCACACCCGGTCGGTGCCCCCGGAGTTGGTCTTGGTGAACAGCAGGATCGCCGTCGAGACCCCGGCGTACGGCTTAAACACCCCCGACGGCAGTTTCACCACCCCGTCGAGCTTCTGGTCTTCGACCAGGATACGGCGAAGCTCCTTGTGCGCCTTGGAGGATCCGAACAACACGCCGTCGGGCACGATGACAGCGGCCCGCCCGCCGGGCTTGAGCAGCTTCAAGAACAGCGCCACAAACAGCAGCTCGGTCTTTTTGGTCTTGACCACCCGCTGCAGATCCTTGGACGTCGACTCGTAGTCAAGTGAGCCGGCGAACGGCGGGTTGGCGAGGATCAGCGTGTACTTCTCGGCGTCCTCGCTGGCACCCTCGGACAGCGAGTCGCGGTAGCGGATGTCGGGTGACTCCACCCCGTGCAGCAGCATGTTCATGCTGCCGATGCGCAGCATGGTGGAGTCGAAGTCGTAGCCGTGGAACATGCTGGCGTGGAAGTGGCGCCGCTGCTCGGCGTTGGTCATCACGCTCGGGTGCTCGGCGCGGACGTGTTCGGCGGCAGCCACCAGGAAGCCCGCGGTGCCGCACGCCGGGTCGCAGATCTCATCGGTCGGCTGCGGGGCGGTCATCGCCACCATCAGCTTGATGATGTGCCGCGGGGTGCGGAACTGGCCGTTGACCCCCGCCGCGGCAATCTTGGACAGCAGGTACTCGTAGAGGTCGCCGTTGGTGTCGCGGTCATCCATCGGGATCCCGTCGAGCATGTCCACCACCCGCTGCAGCAGCTGCGGGGTGGGGATGGTGAAGCGGGCGTCACGCATGTGCTCGGAGTACGTCGACCCGTCCCCGCCCAGGCCGCGCAGGAACGGGAACACCTCGTCGGCGACGGTCTTGTACATCAGCGCGGGTTCTTCGTGCTTGAACTTCGACCAGCGCAGGTGCTGCTGGTCCGGCGCGAAGACGATGCCCTCGGCGCTGCCGGTCCGGCGGGCCTTCTGCTCGGCGAGGATGTGGAGGTCGTCGAGGCGGCGGATGAACAGCAGGTAGGTGATCTGCTCGATCACCTCCAGCGGGTTGGAGATGCCCCCGGACCAGAACGCGTCCCAGACGCGGTCAACCTTGCCCTTGAGTTCACCGGTGATCATCTAGCGGCACCTGCCTGTCTGGTCGAAATGACTGAACGGAACTGTATACATCGCGGCACCGACAACGACGGCGTTCGACAGCACGACACGGCCGGGAGCGATGGCGCTACCGGCCTTACGCAAGGATCCTTGACAGCGTGTGCGGCCGCAAGGACACTCAAGAACGTGGAGGTATGGCAGAGCGCCTACGACCACGGTGTTCCTCGAGAAGACATTGAGCACGCGTTCCGCAACGGCATCCGCTTCATGGAGTACGACTACCACGGCGAGGATCGCCTACTTGTCATCGGGCCAGCCCAGGACGGGCGGCTTCTAGAACCGGTGGCAGTCCCCGTAGAAGACCCCGCCGCATCATCCACGCCGACAACCTGAGACCGAAGTTTTACGACTACTTGAGATGAGGTGACGCCATGGCTGTAGTTCGCGACCACACCGGACTGGATCAACTCGATCCAGAGGTGACCCGTGCCCGTGACGCGGCGGCATTCCGGCGCATCGTCGCCGCCGTCGACGCGGTGCGGGATGCGGACGCCGAGCTTGTTGAGGCCGTAAAGGAAGCCCGTGAGCGCGGGGATTCCTGGACCGCGATCGCGGTTGCGCTCGGCACGACCCGCCAAGCGGCGCAGCAGCGGTTTGCGAAGTTGACCGGCTGACCCACGCCCTCCTGGCCCCGCATCGCGGACGATCGCCAGGTGGCGGACATCGACGGCGGATGCCCGGTCTGGCCACAAGCAGGGGCGGCGCCAACCTCCCCTCAGCAAGCCAGCCAAACCGGGCCTCCAGTGGGCATGTCGGGCCACCCGCCGGGCAAACGCTTCTTGCCCAGACCAGCTGGTCGTGGGGGCTGATCTATGTGGGGCGGGCGGGGCTCGAACCCGCGACCAACGGATTATGAGTCCTTTTTTAGCGGCTCCGCGACCAGGCCAAACGGTTAGCTGATTCCCGCCATATCACCTGCAAGACACCAAATGTGGGCGTTGCCAGTGCGGCTGCGGTACGGCTACGGTACGGGCCCAATACGCCCCGGTCGCCGGGGTGACGCCGGGGTGAAACGGTGCTGGCCTAGCCTGGCCGCCGCAGCGGCAAGACATTGCTCGTAAGGGCAAGGTCGGCAAGGCCGCCAAGAGCACAGCCGCCCCAAACGCAAGCGCCGGGGTAAGTAAGCCGACGCCGGGGGCGTGAGTTAAGGCTTACCGGAACGGGATACTGCTCCGCCGATACCCGGAGGTAGCTTCTGCTTTGGCAGCTTCGACTGCTTTGGGGCTAGCCGCAACTCTGCTCGGTCGAGCGCCCGCATCAGAAGGCTTGCTGTCGCTAGCATTTCCATGGCCTCTTGCTCTCCCGTCTGGAGAGTTGGTCCGTGCCCGCGTGTATTCCGCAACGCCAGCGCACATCCCATGAACAAGAACTTGAAGCCCTCTCGCTCATCATCCTTCTGGTCTTTATCTGCGTTGTCTGACGTGATGTCAAGCTGGGGGTTCTGTTCGTTAAACACAGCTGTCATGAGCCTTTTGCCGATATCGGATTGCCCCGTCAGCTTTCTGACGCGATCCTCTACGGCCTTGAATGCTTCAAACACCGCACTGTCGTAGTGCCCGCCCGCGAACTGCGCCCCACTAGCATCGGAGATAGCGTCATGCAGATTCGGAAGGCTGACCCGCTGCGGACGCTGTAGGCGTCTGCCAGATGCGACCTCGTACTCGCAAACGGTGTGATCCAGACTAGAGCCGCCGAAGCCAGGTGGCGCCTGTAGCACGTCATGCTTGGTGATCGTCATTGCTCGCGTTGTTCCGTTCGGAAGCGTGTACGAGACCTCATCGCCAACGGCTATGTCGGCGTCCACCGGGAGATACAACTTTCCACCCCCGTGGTCATCGGCGCGGACTTCACCCGTAGTGACGTTGCCATCATCTTCGACCCGTCTGCGCACCATTCGCGTCGAACCTATCTGCACCCTTTTGAGTCCTTTCCGAACGCGCGTCACGCCGCCGTGTCCAGGTTATCGGGGAGACGCGACCACCCCGAGCGTTTGACGCGCGGTTGTTCGCCCTGGGCGCAGCCTCGCGCTCCCCGCTCCGAGGCGACAAGTTCCCCCAGTCGCCGGGGTGAGGCCGGGGTGAACGGCCTTGCGGTGCTCTGACGACCGGCATATAACGCCCTGACCAGGCAATATCGAGTGGGGCGGGCGGGGCTCGAACCCGCGACCAACGGATTATGAGTCCGCGGCTCTAACCGACTGAGCTACCGCCCCTTGCGTCAGCTAGCTGCGGATATCCGCCCCGACCGTCGGCGGGAAGCATCTCCAACCAGCCACTGCACGACCATGACATTAGCGCCAGTGCCGATCGCCAACGACATGGTGGTGCACCGGTAGCCCGTGCGCCGAAGGGCCCGCACCGTGGCGGCTAGTCAGCGCCGTCCAGGGTGTCGGGCTGGTCGGGAAGGTCGATCCCAGCCAGCCGGACCGGGTCGGTGATCGACACGATGCCCACCAGGCGACCGTTCCGAACCGTGCACGCCATCACGCTGAGCGGCCGCCCGGACGGACCCCAGCCCAGGATTCCGGGCTGGCCATTGACCAGGACACGACGAGCGGTGATGCGCGCCCCCTGGCCGCGGCGAACCGCGTCCACAACCGCGCCGGATCCGGTCATGACGGTCACCCCGCGGACCGTGTGCTGGCGCCAGGTCACGTCGGGATCGAGCACCCGCAGCAGGGCGTCGAAGTCGCCGCCCTGGGCGGCCGCCAGGAAGGCATCGACGACCTCACGCTGCTCCCGCCGATTTCCCGCCGGCCGCGGCACGTCCTGAACCTTGCGGCGCGCCCGGCTGGCCGCCATCTTGGCGGCGTCGGTCGATTTGCCCAGGATCTCCCCGATCTCGGCGAACGGAACCGCAAACATGTCGTGCAGCACGAACGCGAGTCGTTCCTCCGGCCGCAGCGACCCCAGCACGACCAGCAGCGCCAGTCCCACCGAGTCCGCCAGCACGGCAGCGTCTTCGGGCGTGTCGAGGTCGTCGGTCACCACGAGTTCGGGAAGGTCCTGACCAAGCGGGACCTCGGGCCGGCCGGCGCGCGAGCGCAGGGTGTCGATGCAGATGCGGCCGGTCACGGTCGTCAACCACCCGGCCAGGTTGTCGATCGCGTCCGCGTCCTGGCGGGACAGTCGCAGCCACGCCTCCTGGACGGCATCTTCGGCGTCCGACCGCGAGCCCAGAACCCGATGCGCCAGCGCCAGCAGGCGCTGGCGCTCCCGCTCGAAAGCCTCCGCCAGCTGCGTCTCGGTCGTCATCGGTTACCTCCCGTGGTGCCGGTCCGTCATAGGTAATGACGAACCCCACCCGACCGAGGTAACCACGAAGGAGTACGCCATGAACACCGCGCTGTGGATCATCACCGCCATCACCGCTGTCGGGTTTGCCGTCGGCGGCGCCAGTCTGCTGTTGATGTCGAAGAAGAAATACCGGGAATTGGGCGCCAACCAGCACTGGGTCGACGACTTCAGCGGGCGTCATCTCAAGGTCATCGGCACGATCAAGCTGATCGGCGCGATCGGCCTCATCCTCCCGGCGGCCGTCGGCGTGACACCCGTGCTGGTGCCGATCGCCGCCTGCGGCCTGATGCTGTTCATGGCCGGAGCCGCCACAACACGGTTCCGCCGCAGCGAGTGGGGGTACATGGCCGGCGATGTCGTGTTTCTCGCCGTGTTCGCGTTCCTCGCGTGGGGACGGTTCGATCTGCAGCCGTTCGCCTAAACGGCAGCTCAGACTCAAGTGATCGCTGCTGAAATCGACGTCCAGATTGACATACAGCCCCAAAAATCGGGGGTTTGCGCCGCTGGGGCGTCGATCTCAGCAGGGTGACTGCGTATGGGCAGCGCCCTTGGCGCCGTCCCACCGGGCCTGGGCGGCGACGAACCAGGTCCCGTCGAACAGCACCTGACCGCCGAGTTCGTCGGCCAACTGCCGACCCGTGAGGTAGCGCTTGTACACGCGGTGCCGCGAACCGTCGTTGAGGGTCCGCTCTTGCCATTGCTCGGGTTCGATACCCGGGCGCAGCGCCGAATCGATGACGATCAACTCCCCCGCCAGCCGTCGCGCCTCGGCAAGGAAGGCTGCGCGTTCCTGGTCGGGCAGATGCCCGTAGAAATGTCCGGTCAGGATCCGGTCGAACGCGTGATCGGCGAACGGCAACGCCAGGGCGTCGGCCACGATCGCCACGCCCCGCGGTAACCGCCGTTGGGTCAGCGCCACCATGGCCGAGCTTTGATCGGCTCCCACCACCACGCCGCGTAGGTGACGGGTCAAAAAGCCGCTGCCGCAGGCGACGTCCAACGTCCGCGCGGCCGGAAGCTGAGCCACCAAACCCACGATGTGGTCGACTTCGGCGCCCCAACCGGGTCGCTCACGGTCGCGGTATAGCCCTTGCCCCAGGTACCACTCGTCGTATTCGGCGGCGCGCTGGTGGTAGTACGCCGCCGTGGCGGGGTCTCGGGCGAAAGCCGGGGGCGATAACGACATGCCCCCAGTCTTTATCGCCGCTGCGAGCAGTTGCCACCCATTTACGCGCGCTGATCCTGGGAACCGGGTCCGTGGCGCTCAGCCGAACACCGTTTGGCCGTCGGCGTCGATCAGGTAGCGCTCGGTACCGTGCTCGACGCGTGGGGCGTCGGCACCCGTTGCGACGGCAACCTTGTTGCTGGCGTTGCGCATCACGTCGAGGGTCAGCTCGATCCCCTCGGCATCGGAGAAGTGGGCGCGCACCCCGGCGGCAATGTCGGCGCCGATGCGCGCCGGCGACCAGATCAACGCGTCCGCATATCGCAGCGCCGCCTTCTGCGGCTCGGTCAGCAGCGCCGACGCCTCGAACCCGGCGATCTCGTCGTACAGACTCTCCGATCCCCCGGCGTCCAGCGCGGTGCGTTCCCGCAGCGATTTGCACAGCCGGCAGTTGTGCTGGGCCGCCCCGCGCAGTCGCACCAGCTCGGACGTCACCGCGTCCAGGTCACGCAGCCGCGCGACCGTCGGCAGAAACTCGTTGAACACCGCATCGGACGGGTCGGCCGCGTGGTCCCACACCATCGGCTCCGGCCAGGACACCGGGCGGCCCAACGCCGCCAGCCCGGCGCGCACCCGCGGCACGAAGTCGGCGAGGTACATCTGCACCACGACCACCGAAGGCCTTGTCCCCACCGCCGACCACAACCGAGACCGCTGCTCGTCGGTGATCGCCGAGACGTCGATGCTGAACTGCTCGGCAAACTCGGCCACCACCGCGTCGGCCTCGGTCACCTCGCCGACCGGCGCCTCCGCCGGCAGCGGCGGCAGTCCCAGCGCCCGCGCGCACACCTGCCGGATCAGCGCCCCGGTGCGGCCACCCGAGAGTGCCACCAGCCGGGTCAGCTCGTCGCGAACCTCCACCAGGAGAGTATGGCGCGCACCCGTCGACATAGCATCCGAGGATGACCCGTGCGGATGCCGAGACATTCCTGACCCACCGGCCCGACGGCGTGCGGATCGTGGCCGATCGCGCGGCGACCCGCACGCCCGCGCCG